>DUQV01000060.1 GCA_012837605.1 Clostridiales bacterium
ATAATTATGTACAGCCGATAACCATCAGTGAAATAGGAATAAATAACCTTAAGGTAAGAACAGATGACGGTTATGGTTATATTAAAGAGAAGGAAAATGTTCTAAAGATAGATTACGAAGGTCCGGTTTTAAAAGTAAACAATCAAAACTACGCATGGCAGAACAGTGATATTTTCATACTGCCTGAATTTAGTGATGGCAAGGGTTCAGGAATCAAGCAGTCCTATTATCAATGGACAGATTCGACAGACGAACCTTCGTTATGACAGTTATGTAACCTATGATGCAACCACCGGCAATGGTACGGTTACATATCCTGATGGGCGTACTGTTGAATATGAATATGTAAACGGACAGTATAAATCACCTGATGCTGTATACGACAAATTGGTAAGAGATACGGACGGTACATATTCATTAATACTAAAGAACAAGACAATATACGAATACAACAGCAGCGGAAAGCTTGCTTCTATTTCTGACAAGAATGGCAATACAATAACTATACAGTATAATAGCTCGGGTCATATTACACAGGTTACCGGAGCAAGCGGAAAGAAACTTGTGTTTAGCTTACAATTACTGCAATTAAAATAGAAAAAGCAATATTTTCAACTATGGATATAAATGATGGTAAATATATTGTAGAATATGATAAAAAAGAACAAGTATGGATTGTTCAAAATGCTAGTATTATTAGAAATCCAGCATATGCTGTTAGGAGAAATTTTATATAAAGGAAAGCCCATTCAGAAAATGCCCGGGCATAAAATTGCAAGATTAGGTCTTTCACAGGTTTTGGAGGGCAGGCATATTTTTTCAAAGCTGACCGTATATGAAAATCTCATGACGGGAGCTTATTGCCGTAAGGATAAAAAGAATTTGCAGCACGACATCAAAGAAGTGTATAAACTGTTTCCGCGTTTGGAAGAAAGAAGGAACCAGCTCGGCGGAACCCTGTCCGGCGGTGAACAGCAAATGCTGGCAATCGCCCGGTCCATGCTGAGTAAGCCTGACCTGATGCTGCTTGATGAGCCGTCCCTTGGCCTTGCGCCAATAGTTGTTAAGGAGATTTTTGAATCCATTAAAAAAATCAGGGAACAGGGAACCTCAATATTCTTTGTCGAGCAGAATTCAAAAATAGCATTATCAACTGCAGACAGGGGATATGTTATTCAAACCGGGGAAATCATTTTGCATGATAAATGTACGAACTTATTGGAAAACGAAGAAGTAAAAAAATCATATTTGGGTATCAGTTAAGCGGGGTGAAAATAGTGAAATTCAAAGTTTTGTTGGCTCAGGATGTTGCGCAGTCAGGAAAGGATATCTTACGTGAAGCGGGTTGTGAACTGGTGCTTGCCGAAAAAGAAGATAAGGAACTGATGAAGCAGTTAATTGCCGACTGTGATGCTGTTTTTTCAAAAACATATTTCCTGGACAGAGAAATTCTGTCAGCAGGGAAAAAACTAAAAGTAGTTGGAAAACATGGTGCAGGCATTGACAATGTAGTAGATCTGGCTACAGCAACTGAGTTGGGCTTATTTGTGGTTAGAACTCCACTGGCAAACATGGATTCTGTTGCAGAACATACCATGGCAGCAATACTTGTGCTAGCGAAAAATATTCTGCAGATGGATGAAGCAGTAAGAAGAAGGGATTTTGGCGCACCGGATTATTATGAAAGCCATGATGTTTCCGGAAAGACATTGGGGCTTATCGGCTGCGGAAATATCGGCCGTTCATTGGCGAAAAAGGCAGCTCTTGGATTTGAAATGAGGATACTTGCATATGATCCTTATGTAAATAAGAATACTCTGCCGGAATATATTGAACTTACGGATGATCTGGACAGGCTTCTTTCCGAATCGGATTATGTAAGCCTGCATCTTAACGCATCAAAAGAAAACAATAATTTCATCAATATGGAGCGGCTGAAAAAAATGAAACCGAGTGCCTTTTTGCTTAACTTCTCAAGAGGCTCGAATGTAAATGAAAAAGACCTGTGCGAAGCACTGGAAAAGAAAATTATCCGCGGTGCTGCGTTGGATGTATTCGCAAACGAACCAATAGAAGAGGGTAATCCACTTTTATCAATGCCGAATGTGGTACTTTCACCTCATAGCTCGGCGCTTACAGTTGAAGCTATGGATCGTATGAGTTCTCAGGGAGCGGAGGGTATTGTGGATATCCTGTACGGAAGAAAACCGAAGTGGTGCGTAAATTATGAAGAAGTGCTGGCTAAAAGGGGGATGGAAACATGTTAAAGCAACAGTTGACTGATTGTACGTTTTATAAATTTGTGAATGAGGATTTTAAGGTTGCTTTTGATTTTCTGAAAAACAAAGAGAATGAAAAGCTGGATGCCGGTCGGTATGATATTAATGACAGGGTTTTTGCGTTTGTTCAGATATATCATACCAAGCCGGAAGATCAGGTCAAATGGGAAGCGCATAATAAATATTTCGATATCCAGTATATTGTTTCAGGAGAAGAAAAATTTTATATTGCGCAAAGAGACAACCTTAACGAGACTGTTCCGTATGATGAAACAAAGGATATTGTGTTTTTCGGTGAAACTGACGGACATGCAGACTTGGTAATACTTAAGCAGGGTGAATTTGTAATCGTGGGGCCTGAAGAAGCGCACAAGCCATGCTGTACAGTCCGGGAAAGCCAATGGGTAAAGAAGATTGTAGTGAAGGTGCCTGTTAGGAATTAACCATTAATTTGTTATAAAAAATGAGTAGGGGGCGGCTGATTGTTTCGGCTGCCCCCTACTTGTTATTATTATATGTGAAAATGTAACAAGAATACTTTAAATAGAGAGATGATATCGAGGGCTTGTGTATTGTAGTGTTTAAAGCCTGCCGCATAATAATGATAAGCAAAAAGCCCGGCACTAACATGCCGGACTCTTGCTAAAAAGGGGAGGATAAGTATTTAACTTTTCTTTAGTGATCATAATTGGAGGGGGAGTCCAACTATGAAAGAGCATACGCATTCATCCCATACAGAAAAATCTATATTGGGATATTAGTATTATGATACTAGATTACTTAATTTATACATAATTAATTTAATTTAGTAAAAAATATTGTTGTTGGAATTTTTGATTATATTGTGGTATACTATCCGCGTATTTATAATAAGCATATATTTATCACATTATTACGGAAGGATGAAATTTATGAGTTTACTTCAGGAGTGGAGAGATTACGCCTATGCCTATGACATGAACAGCAGGCAGGGGCAGATGTTCTGGGCGAATTATTTCAATATTGAGAAGGAAATCTATCAGAAGCTTCTTTCCGACCCCGACAAGGTGTGGGAGGATACGGTAGAGAATCTGGCGAAGGAGTTTGATACGGAGCTCAAATATTTTGTAGGGTTTTTAGATGGCATAAATGACAGTCTTGTAACACCTAATCCCATCGAGGAGATGGACAAGGATACCAAGGTCAGTCTTGCATACGATAAGGAAAAGCTTTACTACAATATGGTTGGTGCGAATGCGGATTGGTTATATAATCTTGAGGAATGGGACGGACTGCTTACGAAGGAACGCAGGAAGGAGCTTTATAAGGAGCAGAAGAGTTCAACCACAATAGTAAAAGACAAGAAAATAGGCAGAAATGAACCCTGTCCCTGCGGCAGCGGAAAGAAATATAAAAGATGTTGCGGATTCAACGCGTAATCTTTAGTAAAAGGATAAGATCTTATTGAAGCAGCTTATCCTTTTTGTTAATATTGTATTTACCTTGACTATCGTTATATAAGAAATTATCATAGAACTAAGCGGGAAATGAACACGAAAAACCTGTGATAAAGTAAAGGTTCGAATGTAATATTATGGAACGGTTTGGTTTTTAGGGTACGGAGCATATATATGAGAAAACGTAGAAATAAAGATATGTATATAGATTACAGCAAATCATACCTGTATCGCAGAAGAAGTCGCGGAAGTAAAATAGCAGGTATTATTATAGTTGTCATATTAGCGTTTGTATTCGGGATTGGCACCTACTATGCTGTTCGAATCAAAACCGGTGGTGAATATCGGCTAAACAGAAAACATGATATGGCAGATAATAATGAAGAGAATTCGGCTGAAATCATTCCATCTCCGGTGATTACAACAGCTCCAATCAATGATGATACAGGAGAGGAAGAGGTTGTCGATGAAAGCGACACAAGGACACCTGTCAGGGTAAAAGGCTTGTATGTAACGTCACGGGCAATTATGGATAAAAGGGATGAGATAATAGAAATTGCCGATACAACCGAGATAAATGCTCTGGTTATTGATGTTAAGGATGATAACGGCAGAATAACATTTCAAATGGATAGTCCCAAGGCTCAGGAGATAGGTGCAACAACCAATACAATATCAGATATTGACGCATTGATGAGACTCCTGAAGATAAAGAATATATACCCAATTGCCAGAATTGTAGCTTTTAAAGATCCGTACCTGGCTGAGCAAAGACATGAGCTTGCCATAAAAAATAAAGATGGCTCTCTATACAGAGACAATAACGGTGAATGTTGGGTTAATCCCTACGAGAAAGAGGTCTGGGATTATCTGATTGAGGTATCAACTAAGGCGGCTGAAGCCGGATTTATGGAGATTCAATTTGATTATATTCGTTTTTCAACCGGTAAAGGTATGTCTAATGCTGATTTTGGACCTCTGGCTGAGGAAAAAACCAAGGAAGACATCATAATTGAATTTACCCAATATGCGTATGAGAGTCTAAAACCATTAGGAGTATTTGTATCCGCCGATGTATATGGAACAATAATAAGCAGCAGTATAGATGCAGGTCTCGTGGGACAAAATTATGTTGAGATGTCAAAATATCTGGATTATATCTGCCCCATGATTTATCCCTCGCATTTTGCAGACGGCAATTATGGAGTGGAGCATCCAGATTTAGAACCTTTTAATATTATACGAAAGGTTTTGAGAGCTTCAAAGAATAAACTGAATGAAATCCCTGAGGGAGAGCATAGAGCCATTGTCAGACCATGGCTTCAGGACTTTACTGCCACCTGGATTAAGAATTATCAGGAATACGGACCTTCACAGATACGTGAGCAGATTTCAGGTGTCTACGTTGTGGGATATTCTGAATGGCTTTTGTGGAATGCATCCTGTAATTACACAGTAGATGCTCTTCGTAAGGAATAGATGCATAATTTGTACCTCCTATTAATATATTCTAGTATAAGTTGACTCGGAGGTGTCAAATGAATAAATCATTTCCTAATAACACAAGAGTTATATATATATTAGAAGCGTTAGTATTTTCTTATATAATTACAGGACTTCTTTTGCTGCTTATTTCTTTTCTTATGCTTAAGCTTGAGCTGTCCGGTGCGGTAATCAGCGGATTCATTAATTTTACTTATATCGCTTCTGCTTTTACAGGAGGTTTCTTTATCGGCAAAAAGACAGCACAGAAGAAATTCATATGGGGTTTAATTGTCGGAATATTTTATTTCGTCATACTGATGATAGTATCTTTAATGATGAATCGTGTAGGCCCCCTTCCTCTTGGAAACTTATTTACAGTGTTTATTATTACCGGCTTAAGCGGTATGCTGGGTGGTATGATAAGCTGACCATACCTAAACAAATATAAGGAGACCAAATATGAAACGGGTATTTATAACAGGTGCTCTGGGACAATTGGGACGAGCTTTAACGGAATTATTAAAGAACAGACAAGAATATATGCTGTATCTTACAGATTCATATCCCGAAGCAGACCATATGGTTAAAATGCTCGATATTACAGATGAAGCTTTGGTTAAGTCTGAAATAGCAGCCATTTATCCGGATATTATTATTAACTGTGCTGCAATGACAGCTGTGGATCTGTGTGAAACCGAAAAGGAGATGGCATATAATATCAATGCACTTGGTCCCAAATATATAGCTGAGGCAGCACACAAGCTGGGAGCAAAGCTGTTTCATATATCCACAGATTATGTATATGACGGACAAGCTGTTACCCCATATACCGAAGAATCAAAGCCTAATCCCATCAGTGTATATGGAAGTACAAAGCTGGCAGGAGACAATTATGTAATGAACTGTTGTCCCAATGCAACAATTCTTCATACATCCGGATTATACGGAGCAGGAAAGAACTTTGTAAATACTATGCTGAAGTTGGCTGATGAAGGTAAGAGAATTCGTGTGGTGGCTGACCAAATCACAACACCGACCAGTGCACTTGAACTGGCAAGGGTTATTATTTTTTTAATGGAGACTGACAGCTGTGGGAAATACCATGCAAGCTGTGAGGGTAGTACCGGTTGGTATGGATTTGCGTGTAAAATATTCGAATTAACAGGCAGGAAGCCTATAATTGATGCTATTAGTACTTCAGAATATCCCACGCCTGCAAAACGTCCGTTATACTCGGTTCTGGACAATAAAAAGCTTAGAGCGCTGCATGGATATTATATGAAGGAGTGGGAGGAAGCCCTGAAAGAATATTTGGAGAGAAAGGTAATAAATCATGAGATATGAAGAACATACGATAGAGGGTAGAAATGCTGTTCTTGAAGCCATTCGTGCAGGTAAGACAATAGACAGGCTGTTTGTTCTTAGCGGCAGTCAGGATGGACCGATCAGAACTATAACAGACAAAGCAAAGAGGATGGATGCAATCATAACCTATGTTGCAAGAGAACGGCTTGATCAATTGTCGCAGACCGGAAAGCATCAGGGCGTGATTGCTTATACTGCAGCATACGATTATGCCAAAGTAGAAGATATATTAGAGGCAGCGAAGGAGAGGAATGAGGCACCATTTATTATACTATTGGACAGTATTGAGGATCCACATAATCTTGGAGCCATAATACGTACGGCTCATCAAGCAGGTGCACACGGTATTATTATTCCTAAACGCCGTGCTGTGGGGCTTACTGCTGCTGTGGCCAAGGTCTCAGCCGGAGCCATTAATTACATGCCTGTTGCAAAGGTGACCAATCTTACTAACACAATAGAGATGTTGAAGAAAGAGGGAATATGGTTTGTATGTGCCGATATGGACGGAGAGATGATGTATAATCTTGATTTGACAGGACCGATAGGTCTGGTAATTGGCAGTGAAGGTGAGGGAGTAGGAAGGCTTATAAAAGAAAAATGCGATTTCATAGCCAAGATACCTATGTTTGGAAAAGTTGATTCATTAAATGCATCTGTGGCAGCAGGGATACTTGCTTATGAAATAGTAAGACAGAGACTTAAAACATGATGATTCCATGAGTAGATTCAGTGATTCATTATAGACAGTGATTCTTAGGAAGCACGGCTTCCGAAGTGTTTTTCAAGGAGGTGCTTGGGTGAAATCTGATGTGAATTATAGTATGATGAAGGATGAGGATATCGTTGACAGGATACAGGCAGGAGACCGTTTGGCTATGGATTTTCTGTTTGAAAAATATAAATATCTGGTTAGAAACAAGGCTAAGGCTTTATTTCTAATCGGTGGCGATAGGGATGATTTAATTCAGGAGGGAATGATAGGTCTGTATAAGGCAATACAGGATTATCAAAGAGATAAACAGAGTTCGTTTTTTAATTTTGCAGATCTATGCATATCAAGACAGATATATAGTGCTATTAAGGCATCTAACAGAAAAAAGAATATACCGCTTAACACTTATATTTCAATATATGCTCCACTGACCTCAGGACAGGGCGAGACTTCCGAGAAGGAAGCACTGGTTGACATAATATACCAGGAGAAAGGCTTAAACCCTGAGGAATTGATTATTGACAAAGAGAATACCAGTATGATAGAATATGAACTTGTAAGACGCTTAAGCGACCTGGAAAAAGAGGTTCTTAGCTTGTATATGCAGGATTTGAAGTATGTTCAGATTGCCAAGGTGCTGGGCAAGGAGCCAAAGACTATAGATAATGCACTTACAAGAATTAAGACAAAGCTTAACCGGGTATTGAAGGATATCGAGAATCAGAATGCATAAGCAGTCATTTTTTAATGTTTGCATTGCTGTTGTAGCTCAGGAGGTAGAGCACCTCATTGGTAATGAGGAGGTCGGCGGTTCAAGTCCGCTCAACAGCTTCCGGTAACTGCTTGAAAATGAACCGGCAGTATAGGAATATCGAGGTGTGGCTCAGTTTGGTTAGAGCGCTACGTTAGGGACGTAGAGGCCGCAGGTTCAAATCCTGTCACCTCGATTTTTTTGTAAAACATATGTAAAACATATTGACATTGAAATTTTCATAAGGTATACTACATCCAACAATCATATCTGATTACTATAATCAGAACAAGAAGCCGAAGAGCTTTCGGAAAGGAGTTTATTGATGAGAACATCAAACATCATCATGTGCAATATGGATAACATGTGTGGTATGTGTACTATGTGCAGCATGCCTTATATCATATTGTGCCTTGATAGATGAATGTGGTGTTTTCATGAAGGAATAGACTCTAATAATTCTTTATCATAAAATCGACTATTGAAAACCAACAGGAAGCTATCGGCTATCCTGTTTTTTTATGTAATATAAAGTTGTATAATATTACATAAATGATATAGTATCAATGATTGTTACATTATGCGGAGGTGGGCTATGGCATATCGTGAACCTATGATTGAACTGATCGGGTTAGGTAAAACATTTGAAAGCAAGAACAATTATGTGAAAGCCTTAGAGGATATTAACCTTACCATATATGAGGGTGAAATCTTTGGAATTATTGGGCTAAGCGGTGCGGGAAAGAGTACTCTGGTCAGATGCATTAATTACTTGGAAAGACCGACAACCGGAAAGGTTATATTTGATAAAATTGACTTATCCGAAGTACATGATTACGAATTATTGAAGATAAGACAGTCCATGGGTATGATATTCCAGCAGTTTAATCTTTTGATGCAGCGTAATGTACTGCAGAACATCTGCTTTCCTTTAGAGATTGCGGGGGTATCCAAAAAAGACGCTATAAAGCGGGCTTATGAGCTTCTTGAGGTTGTGGGTCTGACAGATAAGGCAAAAGCATACCCGGCACAGTTATCAGGTGGACAAAAGCAGAGAGTTGCCATAGCAAGAGCTTTGGCGACCAAACCAAAGGTACTTTTATGTGATGAAGCGACAAGTGCCCTTGATCCGACGACTACCAGATCAATACTTAATTTATTAAGAGAAATCAACAAAAACTTAGGTATTACAATAATAGTGATTACACATGAAATGAGTGTTATCGAAGAAATTTGTAACCGCGTTGCAATTATTGATGACAGCCGTATAGCCGAAATAGGTGATGTAGAGGAGGTCTTTATGCGACCTAAATCAAAGATTGCAAGACAGCTGGTATTTTCAGGTGTAAATCACATCGAACACTTTGTGGGAGAGGACAAATGCCGTATTATTTTTGACGGGAGAACCTCCTTTGAACCTGTTATTGCCAATATGGTGTTGGAATGCAGAACTCCGGTGAATATATTATTTGCTGATACCAAGGATATTGACGGCAAAGCATTTGGACAGATGATAATTCAGCTTCCGGAGGATGAAATAAGTAAGAAAAGGATATTTGCATATCTGGAAACCAATAAGATACCCTATGAGGAGGTGATATAGCATGTTTAGCCGTGCGGTACTGGAGATGATCGGGAAAGGCATTTTGGAAACGCTGTATATGACGGTATTATCCTCGGTCTTGGCATACATACTGGGACTTCCTCTTGGTATTGTGCTGGTTGTGACTGACAAGGAAGGCATAGCTCCTATGCTGACAATTAATCGGATAATTGGAGTAATAGTTAATATTTTTCGTTCCATACCGTTTGTAATATTATTGGTGGCACTTATGCCATTTACAAGGTTGGTAGTAGGTACCACGCTTGGACCAAATGCCTTGGTTGTTCCTTTGGTAATAGGCTCGGCTCCTTATATAGCAAGACTGGTGGAATCCTCACTGAAGGAAGTGGATCATGGTATTATCGAGGCAGCAAAGTCGATGGGGGCATCTCCCGTACAGATAGTGTTTAAGGTTCTTTTACCGGAAGCCAAGCCTTCGCTGATTATGGGGGGAGCTATTGCTGTGATTACTATACTTAGCTACTCTGCAATGGGAGGCTTTGTAGGAGCGGGGGGACTTGGAACCTTGGCAATTAATTATGGTTATTACCGATATCAGGCTGATATTATGCTGGTCACCGTAGCAATACTGGTATTGATTGTACAGGGTGTTCAGGAACTTGGAGGCAGGCTGGTAAGACGGTCAGACAAGAGACTGTAAAGTCTTTGGATTCATTTAAACGTAAACGGTGGATAAATACGGTGATATGTACCGTCACACAAATAAGTGTATACAAGTACGTCAAATAAGCGGACTTGAATAAATATTTGAAATAATAGGAGGGATTTTAATGAAAAAAATTGCGTTAACATTAGTATTATTATCATTATTAACAGCTGTATTGGGAGGATGTGCAAAAGATAATAATGATGGAAAGAAGCAGAGCAATAAGAAAATCGTTGTCGGGGCAAGCATAACACCTCATGCTGAGATTCTTGAGAAGGCAAAAAGTATATTGGCAGATAAAGGCTATGAGCTTGACATAGTTGAGTATAACGATTATGTTCAGCCTAATGTAGCTTTGGATGCCGGCGACCTCGATGCAAATTATTTTCAGCATCAGCCTTATCTTGACCAATTCAATGAAGAGAGGGGCATGGATCTGGTATCTGTAGCGATAATCCATTATGAGCCATTTGGGATATATCCCGGGAAAACAAAGAGCTTGGATGACTTAAAAGACGGGGCAGAGATTGCTATTCCCAATGACGGAACCAATGAAGCGAGAGCACTGTTGCTTTTGGAAGCACAGGGTCTTATAAAGCTTACCGAAGGTGTGGGTCTGGAAGCTACGATAATCGATATTGCCGAGAATTCGAGAAATCTTGTAATACACGAAATAGAAGCAGCACAGCTTGCACGTTCACTTCAGGACGTAGACTTTGCAGTAATCAACGGTAACTATGCTATACAGGCAGGTCTAAATGTCTCTAAGGATGCTCTTGCCGTAGAGGATAAGGATTCTGAGGCTGCCAATATCTATGGAAATGTCATCGCTGTAAGAAAAGGTGATGAGGACAGAGAAGAGATTAAGGCTCTCGTAGAGGCTCTGCAAAGTGATGAAGTAAAGGAATTTATTGAGTCCACTTATGAAGGGGCAGTTGTTCCAAAATTCTAGCTTTATAATTATTAAGGAATCTACCTGATTTTCAGGGGTATATCTATATTCCGTCCCGCAGTGTGTTTATATAATGCACGGATTTTCGTATAATGTGTGAAAGCATCCTTTGCGAATATATCATTTGTTTAATACCATTTGTGAAAACATCATTTGCAAAAACATACATGATATATAAACACATAGTATATGAACATACACATATCGGGTTGGGAACACAGATATACCCTTACTGTTTTGTAAGACACTTAAATATTTATGTTTGTTTATTAGCTTATATAAACTATCTCCATATCACGGTGTTATCTTATATGCATATGCCTGACCGGTATTTCTGTTGGCCGCAAACACATAGTCATAATCAGGATAGTTAACAATACAGGCGTTACTCGGACCCTGACCTGAATCTATTACATTGGTTATGAATTCTTTTTTATCACTGTCATAGGTTACATAGAACAGTTTTTCCTTACCTTTTCGCCCGCCGCCTAAGAATACCGGCTTATTATTTATATATCCGGCATGGGCGACATGAAAAAAGTCAGCAGGTTCAGGAAATTCATATACCTTCTTATAGCTGCCGTCTATCATTTTATAAATCTCAAAATTATTACCGTGAAAAGGTGAAATCAAGGCTATTTCCTGTTCGCCGTCTCCATCAATATCTATCATATCTCCTTCACTGAAGCTTCCATCTATAATTTTCTCAATTTTCCATTTGTCGTTATCATCAAAAGGCGGCATAAATATAAAGCCTCCGTTATCACAGGTAACGAATCCTGCATCCTGACCGCCTACATTAACTCGGGCATAGCCATGATTCTTATAAAAATCATCTCTTAATACCTCAAGCTTAAGGGGTATATCCGGAGAGTCAGGAAGCTTTGCACAGTATACAACACCGGGCTTTGGCCATTCTTCCAGAGTTGGTTTATAAGTGGCTACAGTGCATGCCAACAGATATAACTGACCGTTTCTTTCTAACAAATCAAAACGGTGAATATAAGGAAGTGTTACAAGATCTGTTACAGTTACATTTTTGTTTTGATCGATTCGTACCCATACAAGCTTCGCCTCTTCCCAATCCCACAGACGATAGTACTTCTGCACCGCAAGAAATTCGCCGGGCTTATTTGGTATCGGTACCATACCCATAGTTCCGCCGGGATGTTCCCAAACAGTAAATGTTTCTGAAAGATCCGGCAGAGAATACGCAAGACAAACATCATCACCTTCACTGGCAAATAATATATAATTCTTATCATGCAGGGGGATTTCGGCTACAGCATAACAATCAGGGATATTTGCCAAGAATGTTTTCGTAATATTCACAAGAACCTCCTTTGCCGCTACAGTAGCGTAAAAATACTATGCATAAAGCAAGTATTATGTTATTGTTATTTGAAAGTATTTTGATAAAAACAAATATACAAAAATACTTGAGTATACATTTGTTATGTTATCATAAAAACTGCCTTTTATCCATAAGAATATTGTTGCAATTTTATACATATTGCACAAAAGAGTATTATATGATACTATTATTATGTCAACAATAGATATTTATCTGAAAGGGGGAGTACAATTGAGAACACTATTAAGACTAAAACGGAATCATTTATTATTGTTATCCCCATTGTCTTTTTTTCTTATTTTGTTAGCCAAAAAGAGCAGTTTTTTCGCTGAGCATATTAATGCTTTGGGTGTTTACAAATGGTTATCCCAATTTATCTCACTTATAACCGGTATGCTGCCGATATCCTTGGCAGAGACTTTTTTAATGATTTTGCCTGTTATCTTAGCAGCAATATTAATCAGATTCATTGTCAAATTAATAAAAGATAAGCACAACAGAAAAACAAATGCTGTTAAAGGGATTATTAATGTTATGTGTGCCCTTAGCGTAATCTTATTCTCCTTTACGATAATGGGCGGGTTAAACTATTACAGATATCCTTTTAGCTACTATTCAAATTTGGAAATTGAAAATTATACGGTAGAAGAATTGTATGACTTGACCATGCATCTGGCCAAGCAGGCTAATGAGCTTAGAAGCAGAGTTCCAAAAGTAGATGAAAATGATGTATTTGATCTGTCCATGAGTAATTATGAGCTTGCCAAAGAAGCTAACAAAGCAATGAGAAAATTATCAAAAGAGTATCCTGTGCTTGGAGGAAGGTATGGTTCGCCAAAACCGGTTTTATTGTCCCGGTTAATGTCACATACGGAAATTACGGGGATATTTGTACCCTTTACTATGGAAGCCAATGTAAATGTAGATATATCTGATTATGCAATACCATATACCATGTTGCATGAAATGGCTCACCAAAGAGGGTTTATGAGAGAGGATGAAGCCAACTATATTGCTTATCTTGCAGGTGCAAGTTCTGATAATGTTGAATTACAATACAGCAGCACTATGATGGCTTTGATATCATCAGGTAATGAGCTGTATATGAAGAATCAGGAATTATATTTTGAAGTCAGAGATATTTACTCCGATGGAATAGTAAAGGATATTCGGGCAAACTCGGAATATTGGGCAAGATATAAGGACACAGTGGTAAGCACGGTATCCAATAAGATTAATGACACTTACCTTAAAGCAAATGCTCAAACAGACGGTGTACAAAGCTATAACCGCATGGTGGAACTTTTGCTTGCCAAGTATAAAGCTGAACAAACCAAAAATCAGTAATTCGGATATACTCCTTCTAGGATGATTAGCGTTATAGTATCAATCAGAAGGAGTATTTTTATGTTTAGGAGCCTCAGGGTGCTGTCCGGAATGCTGCATATGAATTAGCACAAAATGCCATGCATGGATTTTAGGGTTGATTTTTTAAATTTATATGTTATAATTATTACGTAATTATTAACAAAATGTTATGAATGTTCCATATTTGTAACATTTTTGTGTTTAAGGAGATTATTATGATTCAGAAATGGAAGCAAAAGCTGTTTATTGCATTGACAGCGGTATTATTAGCTGCATTAGGTTATAATCATACTGCATATGCAACTGAGCTTGAGCATTATGAAACCAATATTCCGGAAGAAATCAATATCATAGAAGAAGTCAATATAACAGAAGAAGCAAATATCACAGAAGAAGATAACAATACAGATGAAGTCAATGCTACAGATGAAGAAAACACTCCGGATACAGATGAGTTGTTTGATCCTGAGCTTTATGAGATCTATGTGGATGAACAGGGACAGGTTTTTTATATTGAGAAGGAGCCTGTGAAGCCCGAGATAAATGATAGTGATGATATTATTCCGGATGAAAAACTGGAAGTAAAACCTGTTAAAGAAGAGAAAGTAAAAAAGCCGGCTTACACAAAGAAAGAATTAAGACTTCTGGCATGTCTTGTATATACCGAGGCAGGAAACCAATCCTATGACGGGATGCTTGCAGTTGCCAATGTTGTATTAAACAGAGTAAAAAGCAGCGTATATTATCATGTTAATACAATAGAGGAAGTAATATATGACAGGCAGTGGGCGGTGCAGTTCTCTGTAACGATAAAAAACAAAAAAACAGGAAAAAGCATGTTAGACAGAGCATTAGAAGCGTATGATACAGGTGTATTTTCGGGTAAAAATCCTGCTGCCGAGAAGAAAGCCATGGATAAGGCTATTAAAGCTGCGAAGGCAGCACTAAATGGTGAGAACAATATAGGCGATTATCTGTGCTTTAGAATGAATAACAGCGGAGCAAAGAGTATTAAGAAAAAATATAGTGACTATAAAATTATAGGTGACCATATCTTCTATCGTACCAAATAATATTTACATAATATGTGAATTTTGTAAGCTGTACTTTGTCATGTATATGATAATAGTACAGCTTTTAATTTTTTACTTTTATCTTAATTAATAATGTGATATCATAATATATGAGTCTACATATCATAGTTTTGATAATGGCAATTCAAAAGAAAGCTTATATATTAACTGTACAAAAGAACTTGAATTGGAGGTATAATCATGGATAACTTATTCTCCGGTCTGGAAGAATTAGGATTAGACAATCTGTCAAACATCAATATTTATGATGATAAGGAAAAAGAAGAAACAAAAGACAGCCAAACCAAATCACAGAACACCGTTTCCGAAGAGGATATAATATTTGATAAGACATATTCTTGTCCGGTATGTGATTCGGAATTTAAATCTAAGAGTGTCAAGACAGGTAAGGTAAAGCTTCAGAGCCTTGATTCTGACTTAAGACCAAGATATCATCATGTAGATCCGTTAAAGTATGACGCCGTTCTATGTCCTAAATGCGGGTATGCATCATTAACCAGATTTTTTAAATATGTAACATATACACAAGCCGAATGGATTAAGAAGAATATATCTGCAAGCTTTAAGCCGCTGCAAGAGAGTGAAGGCATATATAGCTATGATGATGCTATTGTCAGACATAAGATGGCATTGGTAAATTCTATTGTAAAAAAAGGAAAGACTTCTGAAAAAGCTTATACCTGCTTAAAAACAGCATGGGTAATAAGAGGTAAGGCAGAGACACTGCCAAACGATACTCCCAATTACAAAGAGGTTATTGCACAGCTTCAAAAAGAAGAAAAGGAGTTTATATCGAATGCTTATGAAGGATTTTCAGAGGCTTACATGACAGAAGCATTCCCGATGTGCGGAATGGATGAGAATACAATTGCTTTGCTGGTAGCAGAGTTAGCAAGGAAAATTGGTAAATTAGATGAATCCTCCAGATGGATATCCAAAATACTTATATCCAGGGAAGCCAGTGAAAGAATCAAGGATAAAGCCAGAGAAATCAAAGAACTGATAAAAGAGGGAAGAAATTGAGAGAAAAATTACATACCATACCTGTAAATGATGCATTTGATCATGACAGCGAGTGTCCGGTTTGTTATATGATAAAAGAGCTTGAAACCAAGGTAATAGATTTTACCATGGGTCCCAGCTACATGGAGGATGATGTCCGGGGAGAAACATCAAGACTTGGTTTTTGTGATAAGCATATAGAACTTCTGTATAAGAATCAGAACCGTTTAGGATTATCACTGATTTTAAAAAGTCATTTAGACAGAGTCATTAAGGATATTGAAAAGCTCTCCGCAAGTAATACAAGAACACAGTCACCTTCATTATTTAAAAAGCAGAAAAGCGAATCAGGTGTTGTATCATATGTTGAAGAACTGGACAGGTCGTGTTATATATGTGCGATGATTGAAAGGACTTTCGAAAGATATATCGCCACGATATTCTATTTGTACCGCCATGAAGATGAATTCAGAAAAAAATTCAAAGCATGCAAGGGCTTTTGTATCAGGCATTACGGTTTACTTCATAAAGAAGCCCCAAAACATCTAAGCGGCAGTCAGCTTCAGGCTTTTATCAATGAATTGAATACACTGTATCTTGATAATATGAAGAGAGTAAGAGATGATTTGGATTGGTTTATAGATAAATTTGATTACAGATATGCAAATGAACCATGGAAGAACTCTAAGGATGCATTGCCAAGGACAATAAATAAGACAAACAGCATTATCCGGGATAAATAATTTCTTATAATATTAATGACATTTTGGTATAAGGTTCCTATTTTAGAATATACTAGCTATGTGTATAAGATAAGAGTTATTGCCATAGGGTGATAACTTTTTTCTCGTCGGAACAATATAAGCGAGTATTTATTAGAAAAAATGAGATAAATCAAGATAATAAGAGATTATGAAATATTTCATAGAAATACACGCTGTTTTTCAATAGATGGGAGTTTGCATAATTAATACAAATTTACTAATATATTAATGAATTTAGCACTCAACCAATAAGAGTGCTAATAATTATCAAAAATTGGATAATAAGGAGGAATTATTAATGAAGCTAGTACCATTAGGAGATAAGGTAGTATTAAAACAACTAGTGGCAGAAGAGACAACAAAATCCGGAATAGTATTACCCGGTCAAGCAAAGGAAAAGCCGCAACAGGCAGAAGTAATAGCAGTAGGTCCCGGTGGCATGGTTGACGGTAAAGAAATTACTATGCAAGTAAAAGTTGGGGATAGAGTCATCTTTTCAAAATATGCCGGAACAGAAGTTAAGCTTGACGAGGAAGAGTTTATTATTGTTAAGCAGAATGATATTGTAGCAATTATAGAAGACTAATTAAGGAGGATAAAGTATATGGCAAAGGATATTATATATGGTGCAGATGCACGTAAATCCCTTGAAAAAGGTGTTAATAAATTAGCGGATACAGTAAGAGTAACATTAGGTCCGAAGGGAAGAAATGTTGTATTAGATAAATCATTTGGAACACCTTTAATCACTAATGACGGTGTAACAATTGCAAAGGAAATAGAAATTGAAGATCCTTTCGAAAACATGGGTGCTCAGATATTAAAGGAAGTTGCAACAAAGACAAATGATGTTGCAGGTGACGGTACTACAACCGCTACTGTTCTTGCACAAGCGATGATAAGCGAGGGTATGAAGAACCTGGCAGCAGGAGCAAATCCTATAATATTAAGAAAAGGTATGAAAAAAGCAACTGATGTTGCAGTAGATGCTATTGTTAAAATGAGCTCTAAGTTAACAGGCAAGGATCAGATTGCCCGAGTAGCTGCAATATCTGCCGGAGATGACACTGTCGGACAGCTGGTAGCAGATGCTATGGAAAAGGTAAGTAATGACGGTGTAATAACAGTAGAAGAATCCAAAACCATGAAGACCGAGCTTGACCTTGTAGAGGGTATGCAATTTGACCGTGGATATATCTCCGCTTATATGTGTACTGACATGGATAAGATGGAAGCAGTAATTGAAGATCCTTATATCCTTATTACTGACAAGAAGATATCTAATATTCAGGAAATACTGCCGCTTCTTGAGAAGGTAGTACAATCCGGTGCTAAGTTATTAATTATCGCTGAGGATGTTGAGGGCGAAGCTCTTACAACAATCGTTTTAAATAAATTAAGAGGTACATTTACCTGTGTTGCAGTTAAGGCACCCGGATACGGTGACAGAAGAAAAGCAATGCTTCAGGACATTGCAATACTTACAGGTGGTACTGTGATTACCGATGAGCTGGGACTTGATTTGAAGGAAACTACTTTGGAACAGCTTGGTAGAGCAAAATCAGTTAAGGTTCAGAAGGAAAACACTATTATTGTTGATGGTGAAGGTGAAAAGGCTGAGATAGAAGCCAGAATCAACCAGATAAAGGCTCAGATTGAAGAAACAACATCTGAATTTGATAAAGAGAAATTACAGGAAAGACTTGCTAAGCTTTCAGGCGGTGTTGCTGTAATTAAGGTTGGTGCTGCAACCGAAACTGAAATGAAAGAAAGTAAGCTTCGTATGGAAGATGCATTGGCAGCTACAAGAGCAGCAGTTGAGGAAGGAATTGTAGCAGGCGGCGGTTCTGTATTCATTCACGCAGCTAAAGAAGTTGCTAAATTAGCAAGCACTTTAGAGGGAGATGAAAGAACCGGTGCAAATATAATTCTTAAAGCACTCGAGTATCCTCTACATTGCATAGTTGAAAATGCAGGTCTTGAGGGCTCAGTAGTGGTCAGCAAGGTAAAAGAAAGTAAACCCGGAATCGGATTTGATGTTCTTAGTGAAGAATATGTGAATATGGTGGAAGCAGGAATCTTAGATCCTACAAAGGTTGCAAGAAGTGCTCTGCAAAATGCAACAAGCATAGCATCCACACTATTAACTACTGAATCAGTTGTGGCCAATATTAAGACTAATGAACCTGCTATGCCTGCAGGCGGCGGCGGAATGGGCATGATGTAAGCCGCAAGTTATAATATAAGGGCGGTTATAAATAGGTTGAGAGGGGCACTGATATAGCCTCACACACCCGTAGAAGTACATCCCCCTCGTTTGTATGTCATTAATCGGACATAAAATGTCCGCTTATGACATTACAAACGAGGGGTTTGTTCTTCTAAGGGTGCATTACGGCTATATCAGTGCCCCTCTCAACCTATTTATAACCGCCCTTTGTCTGACATTTCAAGGTGTTGGAATGTTTGTATACTAAGGAGTTGACGGCTTACATTTAAGGGAGTTGATAAGCATGAATTTTGAGCTGTTTGCAGCTTACGTTTTGGGAGTGGGTAAGCTTATATACTAAAGAGTTGGTGGCTTACATTTAAGAGAGTTGGCAGGCTTACATTTTAAGGTGTTGACAAGTTGATTGAGTTTGTATAAGATTAAGCAGTAACTAAATATAAATTTTATTTTATTTTGCTAGGGGAGCACGTGCTGAGAGGTATACATAGAGCGAGTTGTATTTGATAATACATGTTGATTCTATATATACTGACCCTCAAAACTTGATCCGGGTAATACCGGCGTAAGGAAGCAATCAAGTGTCCCCTCCTAAGCAAATTTAAGGAGGTTTTTTCATGTTAAAAAAAGTATATGATTTTTTCATTATGACGGACGTGGAGGATGGAAGCTTTTCCCCAACCACGGCAGGAAACATCGCTTTACTGGCAGTTATTATTCTTCTCTTTGTTGCTATTCTTTCGATAAGCGGAGGTAAGAGAAAGCTTAAGGCAAAGCATTTGGCATTTTCGGCAGTTGCTATGACATTGGCTGTTATAACATCAATATTTACCGTATATGAACTGCCTTTTGGCGGCTCCATAACGATGTTCAGGATGTTTTTCATCTGCTTTATCGGTTATCTGTACGGTACTAAGGTCGGCATCATAACCGGTGCAGCTTATGGAATATTGGATTTTATATTAAAGCCATATGCAATAACCCTGATACAGCCGCTTCTTGATTATCCTGTAGCATTCGGTCTGCTGGGTCTGTCCGGGATATTCTCAAAGTCTAAGTATGGAATTATTAAGGGATATCTCTTAGGTGTTGCGGGAAGATTTGTCTGTCATGTAATAACCGGAATAGTATACTTTTCTGAATATGCAGGCGGGAGAAATGTCGTTGTGTATTCATTGTCATACAATGCATCGTATATTGTTCCCGAGGCAGTACTTACAGTATTAGTACTTCTGATTCCTGCTGTCAGACAGGCACTTGATACAGTAAAGAAAATGGCACTTGAGAATTAATACTATTCAGCTATTCTGGTTACAGCCACATAGATACCTGATATCCTGTACCAGGTTGGAAAATCCACAATCCCTGTCGCAGGCATGTTGAATATACTCTGAAAGACTCTTACCGCCTCTGCGGTTTGTTCATTATACTGACCTGTTACAGCAACTTTTGGAATTAGAGTGTAAGCGTTAGAGATGGCATTAAGCTGTTCCTGAATCATTCTTACATTACCATTACTTGCCCCGATACTCAGGTTGTGCCCCGGCCACGAAGCGGGTACACCTGAAACTTGGGGGGCGGTATTTATAAAGATTGAGCTGCCGTAAAAATGTCTCAGTATCCTGATGGCATCAAATCCTTGATCCCCCAATTCTTTGGAGCCCCATTGAGTCATCCAATTAGGGCATTGAACCCTGTAGCCGTCACAATACTGGGTAAGTATGGGCTGTTTCACACCGGGTCTGGAAAGGTAATTTACGAATAAGGAATCTACAGCAAAGCTAATATTATCATATATATTTCTTCCTGCCATCCATTTGTGGTCAAATGCAGTAGAGGAGGTAACGGTAAAATTAAATCCCTGATTTCGATACCATTCCGTAAATACTCTGTTTAAGGTAAAAGACAGTATGGCAAGTACATTGGCCTGTATGGTGGATTCGGGCCAAGTTGCATATATTTCACTCGATGCTACATTTTTGATATAGTCTCTGAATTTTACATAGTGATTGGCTGCAGATGTATCGGTAGGAGGACCGTCATGCACAACGATGAATTCGGGTATAACAACCTGGCGTAATACAATTTCACCGGTTTCGGCAGAGGGATTTATCTCGGGTTCGGCGATTTTGGGAGGATAATCGCCCCACAAGGTATGCGGTGGGATGACATATAGCGATCCTTGGGCATCCGGAACCAAAGCCTCTCTCATGGTTGCATCCTGTATGGAGAATACGTCTGCAAATATCTGTATATTAGAAATGGTTACCGGAGTATAATCCGGCTGAATGGCATGGATATTATATTCAGAATAGGGTTGTACTTCAGCCGGTTCAAGAGAATAGTCAACTGGTGGAGCAGAAAGCTCTATCTCCGGTGTAAGACCGGATATATCTGTTGTTAATTCTTCAAGAACTACTGTTGGTTGAGCCGGCGATGATATTCTTACTGTTGCACCTTCAATTGGCGTCAAATTCGGAGTAACACAGTGTATCTGTAATCTTCCCAAGGATTGAGTTCCAAGCTCAACAGGATAGACTCTAATGCGCTTGCTTGAATTAGGTTCAGTCATGATAATACCTCAATAATTCATTTAATAATAAAATATGATTAATATTTAAATTGGTGCATTAATATAAGAGGAGCACTTGCCCCTCTTATATTAATTATTCATACAATAGATTAAGTTATCGAAGTATTACTGTGTTATGGTTCCGGTTACTATCTGTAATCTTTCCTCATACTTTTGCTTTAACTGCGCCAGATCGAATATAGAATTCAGGTAATTATCAAGCTTTTCTACAAGTGAAAGCTCTTTCTGTTCAATTGCAGACGATGGTTCAGCAGATTCTATATTATCTTTTGCACCGGGTTCAGACTCTACAGCATCAGCATCAGTCGCGGCAGCAGCTTTCTCTGTTTCCGAAGAAGTATCTGCCGACATAGCATTATAAGTGATCTGAGTCTCTTGAACCTCCGATGAACCGGTGTCTGAGTTTGTATTATCAGTCGGTGCTTCTAAAGTATTAAAGAATACAAATAATGCATTTGATAATTCAACCTCAGAAATCATGCTAAGTTCAGGATGAAGTGCAAAATATTCATTTAAAGGACCAACTTCCTCCGGTTTAGTTACAATGACACTACAGGAAGAAAACTTTCGGCTGCCATCCTGATTAGTTGCATCAATTTCAGCAAATACATAGGTCATACCCGACGCCCTGGCTGTTACACGACCTCCTGTACTAACAGTGGCTATCGTAGGATTTTTGCTTGAGAATTTAACCGCTTCAACAGTATTTACCGGTTTGATTAATGCCTCTAACAGAAAGCTCTGATCTATTCCTATTATGATCCTTGAATGAATCAGTTTAACACTGAAAGCAGGCGGACCAATAGTAACATCACAGGTGAGCGAAGCAGAATTAAACCCTCGTCTGATTGTAGCTGTAACAGTAGTTGAACCTACTTTGTTACCGGTGATGGTACCATCCTCATTAACAGAAGCAATCTCAGGATTGGCGGATTTAAAGCTAACCTTAGCATCTTTATCAAGATTATATACTCTGAGTGTAAATGATTTACCGGTTGCCAGAGTAATAGATTTAAGGTTAAGCCGAGCCTCGCTATTTTTCTCCTTTTCAATTTCTGATGCCTGTGCTGTATGAACTGAAGCCGGCATAATATGTGGCATAAAAGTTAAGAAAAGAAGTAAGCCAAGGGAAATTAAGCATTTTAACATAAAATTCTTTTTCATGGCACTTCCTCCAAGTTATGGAAATACAATGTCACATCCTATTTATTATATACATACTTTAGCATGTGATTTTGTCAGAAAGGTGTCATAATCAACTTAAATTTTAATAATTTGTTAAATTCCCATGGGATAAAATGTAAAGATATTAAAGTTTTACTACTTGTTTTTAGACGGACAGATAATATATAATAATATTGTATGCAAAGCAATCTTTCGATTCTTATTATAGCTTGTCCGATAAAAATCCGCAAGCAGGTAAGCAGTGCATTTTTTTGAGTACGCATACCGTAATAGGCGGACATGGTCTTTGGATATATACCGCTATTATTCTGAAACAAGATATTTATACATAGGAAAAGTATAAGTAATAATCTGTATACTAAAGAAATATAATAAGCACCAGTAAAGGAGGAAATCATTATGCAGCATATCTTAATTGCAGACGATAATCGAGATATTACAGATATTTTATCGACGTACTCCAAGATGGAAGGCTTTGAGCCGATAGTAGCAGCCGATGGCGAGGAAGCCATCCGATTATTTAATGAGTATAATCCCGATGTGGTATTATTGGATGTTATGATGCCGAAGGAAGATGGATATGAGGTATGCAGAAAGATTAGGAGCAAATCAAATGTACCGGTAATCCTTATTACAGCCAGAGGTGAAGATTTCGATAAGATAATGGGTCTTGATATAGGAGCAGATGATTACATAGTAAAGCCATTCAGCCCCAGAGAGGTTATGGCAAGAGTAAGAGCCGTGCTTAGGAGAATGGCAAAATCAAACAAAGACAATTCTTCAGAAAATGTAGTTAAAATAAGTAATTTAGAGATAAATTTAGATGAATATACCTTACATATCGGTGGGAAGAAAATAGCTCTTACCAAAAAAGAAATCGAAACCATGTGGACACTGGCATCAAATCCAAACAAAGTATTTACAAGGGATAATCTTTTGGACAGCCTTTGGGGATTTGATTATTTTGGTGACAGCAGAACTGTGGATTCCCACATCAAGAGACTTCGTGCCAAGATAGATGCTGTGGAGCATCCGGAATGGACTATCAAAACTATATGGGGTGTCGGATATAAGTTTGAAATAATAGAGAATTAATTAGACAAGCGATAATGTAGAGGAGCTTATTAACTATGGCAAAAGAAAACAAGGTTCGTGTTTATAACCGACTGTTTTTCAAGCTGTATATAAATTATGCAGTGATGTTACTCATGACTGCGGTTTTAATATGTCTGATTTTTATTCAGTTATACAAGAATACGACCATGAAAAACGAGCGTGAAAAGCTAATGGAGCAGGCAGCAAACAGCTCGGAGATAATGACAACCAAATTTATAAATACACAAAATTACACAGGATTTTTGGAGGAAATACACACTCAGCAAAAGACCATGGGATCGGACATCTGGACCATTTCAAACCCTTATGCAAGCATACCGATGGATGAAAGAATGGAGACTAATTCTTTCGAGGAAATCTCTGTAGGATATAAAGAGTATGTGGATTTGGTTGAGGGAGCTTTTGAAAACAGAAGGGGATTTTCCATAGCTGATGATGAGATATATCAGACACAGACAATTACAGTAGCAGTTCCCATATACGGAGTTAATCGGGATGTGGCAGGTGCATTGCTGCTAAAAGCTCCTGTAAAGGGACTTGAGGATATTATTGATGACAGTTTGTCGCTGATTGTAATCAGTAGTGTTGTTGCTTTAGCGATTTCATTTATTATCATAATTATTTTTGCCACAGAACTGTCTCTGCCGATTTCCAGGATGCGTTTGACCGCTCTGTCATTGGCGGCGGGAGATTATCATTCAAAGACGGGTATTTCGCGAAACGATGAGATTGGTGACTTGGCAAAGACAGTGGATATCCTGTCAGAAAAACTGCTGGAAAACGAAATACAAAGAAAAAACCTTGAGCAAATGAGACTGGATTTCTTTGCGAATGTATCCCATGAGCTAAGAACGCCAATCACAGTGCTAAGAGCATATACAGAGTCTTTGATTGACGGTGTTGTAAAGGATGAAAAAAAGGTAAACCAATATTATGAGAGAATGCTTTTGGAATGTAAAAGTATGGAACGTTTGGTAGGAGACCTGATGCTGTTATCCAAGATGCAGAATCCGGATTTTGTCATAGATATGGAGCCGGTTAATCTGGTTCAGGTCTTCGATGATATAATTCGAAGTGCGGGCACAATTGCCGAAAAGAAAAACATAAGTATTGAGATAGAAAAGGAACAGCCTGTTATAATGATGTTAGGTGACTATGACCGATTAAGACAGATGTTCATGATAATATTAGATAATGCCATAAAATTCTCAGATGAAAATAAAACAGTCCACATAAAATTATCAAAATCGGACAAAATAAGAGTAAGCATAAAGGATGAAGGCATTGGAATGGATGCCAATGAGTTGGAGAATATTTTCGAAAAGTTCTATAAATCGAACCTCAGTCAGAATGCATCAGGTACGGGGCTTGGACTGTCAATAGCCAAACAGATTGCAATTAAGCATAACGGACAAATCGAAGTAGATTCTTCATTGGGTGTCGGAAGTACATTTACTTTTATATTTTCACCGTATGATATGGATGATGCATCCCTGTAAAACGTCCCTGTAAATACCATCAAAAATTTGTATAAAAGCATTGAAAAGCAATGAGAAATCCATTATAATATAGTTAAAGAATTTCCTGAGATGTTCGATATTCCTGTTATTTTGAACCTACATGATGTAATAAGGGAAACCTATATTTGTGAGTGGATGTCAGGCCGCCATTGACAGCGGAAGGCAGAAGCTTACATGCGGTTACCCACCTAGCTTGGCTAGGCGTCAAAATGCAGGAGACGGCATTTCGGGTTTACACTAAAGATGAAAGCGGCTTCGGCCGCTTTTTTGATTCTAATTTTTCGATATTGGATACAGCTGCTAATAAAACCACAGAAAACGATTAAGTTTATTATGTAAATATATAAATAATACTTGTAATAATTGTGAATATAGTATATTATGTACTATGGTAAGTGAGTGAATGTTTACAATAAAAAAAGGCTCTAAATTATGAAAAATTATATTTAATAATTTTGTAACAACAAAATTCACAAAATATCTTGACATTTGATAATAAATATAGGAATATTATATAATAACGGATATACAGAAAACGATTAAGTTGTTAAACAGTATCGCTGAATTGTATATGCATGAATTACATAAGGGGGAAATAGAATGAAAGGATTTCTACATAATACATGGAAGCATAGAGCACATTTTATTATGTGTATTCCGGTTTTATTGGTACTGCTCTTTTTCAGCTATATTCCAATGGCCGGAATGTCCATGGCATTTAAAAGATTTGATTTTAGCAAAGGAATCTGGGGCAGTCCATTTGTTGGTCTTGATAATTTTCAGTTCTTATTAGCCTCAGGCAAAACCTTTACGAGAATGACAGTGAATACATTGAAGTATTATGCGATATTTTTAATATTAGGCACCTCATTAAACATAGCGGTTGCTATTGCGATAGACCAATTCGTATTTAAGCGTCTGGGAAAGACCTTTCAAAGCATAATGATTATTCCGGTATTTATTTCTTATGCGGCAGTACAGTTTATTGTGTATGCTTTCCTTGGCAACAACGGTATGGTTAATAATGTATTGCAATTTATGGGGCTTGAGCCTATCAGATGGTATATAAATGCAAAGTATTGGACGACAATTCTTACGGTTGTTAAGATGTGGAACGGTGTTGGTTATGGTTCGGTTCTTTTCATGTCGGTTTTGGCAGGAATTGATCAGGAGATGTATGAGGCAGCAAGGATTGACGGTGCTAACAAGAGGCAGCAGATATTTCATATAACATTGCCTTCTCTCATCCCTATGACTACTATTGTGATACTGCTTAGCGTAGGTGGAATTATGCGATCTGATACAGGCTTATTCTATCAGGTGACGAGAAACAGCGGTATCTTATATTCAACAACTCAAGTTATTGATTCGTATATACTGAATGCTTTAATGACAACTTCAGCTTATGGTTTTTCTGCTGCTGCAGCATTATATCAATCAGTAGTTGGTCTTGTGCTGATACTAATAGCCAATTATGTTGTCCGTAAGATCGAACCGGATAATGCACTGTTTTAAAGTTGTAAGAAAGGAGTATAACAATGCAAAATGTAATTAGTAGCAGAAGTATTATAAAGGTTAGGAAAAAGAAAAAGAAGGGTTTAGGTCAATACATATTAGCATTGATTTTGGGACTATATACATTGTTTTGCCTGATGCCTATACTGTTGGTAATTATTACTGCTTTTTCTGATGATAAGACTATTGCTTCGAAGGGATATAGTTATTTCCCTGACAAATGGTCATTAGAGGGATTTAAATATGTATTCAAATATGGCAGGCAACTCTTTACCTCATATGGTGTGACAATTTTTATTACTATTGTTGGAACATTCTTTGGATTATTTATAATGAGTATGTTTGCATTTGCATTGAGTCGAAGAGATTTTATGTTCAGAAAATTTTTATCAATGTATATATTAATACCCATGTTGTTCCCGGCTGGTCAGTTGGCCAACTATTTGGTATATACAAATTCCTATAAATTAAAGGATAGTCTGTTGCTGCTGATTATACCGCTGTCGGTCTCAACCATGAACATCATTATTTTACGAACATACATTCAAACAAGTATTCCGGATGAATTAATGGATTCAGCCCGAATAGACGGAGCGGGAGAGTATAGAACCTTCTTCCAGATAGTAGCACCGTTAATGAAGCCTGTGCTGGCTTCGGTGGGATTCATGATGGCCACGGCATATTGGAATGATTGGCAGAATGCATTGCTATACATTGACACTGCTTCCAAGAATCCATTGCAATTACTCTTAATACGAATACAGAAAAACATTGAGTTCTTGCTCAATAACAAGAATATTTCGGGTGCGGCATTAGCAGCTATTCAGCAGGGAATACCTGAATATTCTGCTACAATGGCGACAGTACTTACGGTTATAGGACCGATTATGATAGCATATCCATTTTTCCAAAAGTATTTTATAAAGGGTCTTACCATAGGTTCTGTTAAGGGGTGATTTTCATGATGCTAAAGCACAATGCTAAGTATAATGCATAGTAAAAGCAAAATGCAAAAGTAAAAGCTTAAGCTAAAGCTAAAGTATAATGCTTAGCTGGATGTTGAGCATCTGAGAATAAATAATTTTTAAGGGAGGATTATGAGAAAATGAAGAAATTAAGTAAGAGACTTCTGGCACTATTGTTAGTAGCTGTTATGTTGATGGCTACAGGTTGTGGCAAGGGCGATGATAAGCCGGCTGACAAGAAGGATCCTGGTGTTGAAAAAGAGAAGGACCAGCCTTCTTCTTCAGGCGACGAAGAATCAGGTGAAGTGGTTAAAATAACCGTCTACAGACCATGCTTCAATATCGCTCAGGTTGATGAAGCTCAGCTTAAGAAGGTTCAGGCTGCTATCAATGATTACATCCGCGACAAGATTAATGTTGAAGTAGAGATTTTTGACATCAGTAGTGGTGAGTTTCCTGATAAGTGTAATCTTGCTCTCGCTGGTGGTGAAGTAGACTTATTCTGGACATCTAACTGGGTAGGAACAGTAAATACCGATGAGTCAGTTAAGAACAATGCAGTTTATGATTTAACCGAATTACTTCCTCAGTATGATATTTATACTGCTATTCCGGAATGGACTTGGGGAGCATCTGCATTTGATGGCAAGAACTATTTTATTCCTGTATACAAAGAGTCAGCAGAAGGCTACAGCCTGATGTTCCGTAAGGATCTGGTAGACAAATACGGCTGGGATTTATCCACTGTAAAGTTCCTGCCGGATATCGAGCCTATGCTTGCAGACTGCAAGGCAGAAGGATTGAAGTATCCATATCTTAGCCAAAAGACACCTATGTTCTACAGATATTATCTCGATAAGTTTGACTTCTTCAGTGGAGATGCTTATCTGGCGGTTGATAAGGATAAGGATGAAGTAGTAAATCCTATTTTATCTCCTGAGTTTAAGGAATTTGCAACTTTAATGGCTCAGTGGGCAGAAAAAGGTTACTTACATGAAGATGACCTGACAAAATCTACTACAGATACAACCATTCAGACCGATGATTGGGGAATTTCATGGTGGACCAATGTTCCTAACAATGAAGAGGCTGACAGCCGTTACAACCGTGCAGTTGAGATGGCTAAAGTTACTGAAAGTTGGGTTATGTCAAATACCACTTTGGGTTCCGCTTATGCTATCAGTGTAAAGGCAACTGAAGCAGAAGCTAGAGCTGCGCTTAAATTCTTAAGCTTACTGTACACAGACCAGACTCTTGCTGATCTTTACACCTTCGGTATTGAAGGAGAAGACTATGAGAGAACTCCTGAAGGTACTGTTACAAAGCTGGTTGAGGTTAATAAGTACAATCACAGTGCTTGGGAGTCAACATCTGTTACAGTTCTCTCATTAGAGACCGGTGAACCTGCAGATAAAGTTGACCTTTACAAAGCCTTCAATGATAGTGCTCAGAGCTCAAAAGCAGCTGGATTTAGATTTAACAGAATTAATGTAGATGCTATAATGACAGCTTGTGATCAGGTATTTGAAGAGTATGGATTTGCTCTTGAGCATGGTGGTCATGCGGTTGCTGATATCGATGCTGCTATAGAAAGTTATGTACAGGCACTTAATGATGCTGGATATCAAGAACTCCTTGCAGAAGCTCAGAGCCAGTATGAAGCTTGGAAAACTACAAGATAATTACTACAAGATAATTACTTGCTGAGATTTTAATATCAATATAATAACATGATATAAGAAGCGGCTGTTTCATAAATTATGAGACAGCCCTTTCTTTTACAACATAGTGCTTGTGTTTTAATGATTATAAATTTATAATATTGTTAAACATGTGTTTATATGCAACTACTAAAATATAATTTATGTCCGGTTATATTAGTCCCTACTTTATAAATTATATTTTTACTTTACACATAAAGTATTTCTTAATAAATAAAGTTTACTTTATATTAACAGTTTAAAATAAATAAGAAATCCGAAACTCAAAAGATTAGGTTTTGACTAAGTATATTAGTCTAGGAAATGGAGCAGTTATGAAGCATGGATTTATTAGAGTGGCAGCTGCCGTACCGCATATCAGGCTGGCTGATTGCAGCTACAATGCAGAGAAAATAATAAATTGCATAGAGCAGGCAGAGCAAAAGGAAGTGAAACTCTTGGTTTTTCCTGAGCTTTGCGTTACAGGGTATACCTGCGGTGATCTGTTTCTTCAGGATATATTGCTTTTGCGTGCTATGGAACAAATAAAAAGGATAGCAGCGGTTACTAAAGGAAAGGAGATTGTTGCAGTAATAGGTTTTCCATATGAAAGGCAAGGCAGGCTATATAATACCGCAGCAGTTATACACGGTGGGGAAATATTGGGACTTGTACCAAAGCAAAACATACCTAATCACGGTGAATTTTACGAATCAAGATATTTTGCACAGGGTCCTCAAAAAGCCATTAAAGTAGACTTTTTGGGGGAGGAGGTATATTTTGGTTCAAGGATGCTGTTTGAATGCAGTGATATACCTGATTTTATCCTAGGTGTGGAGATATGTGAGGATTTGTGGGTTCCGATGTCTCCGGGGAATATTCATTGCTTAGAGGGAGCAACCATAATAGCTAATCTGTCAGCAAGCAATGAGATAGTCGGAAAGGCCGAGTATCGAAGAGAGTTGGTGAAGAGTCAGTCAAGCAGATTGATTTGCGGGTATGTATATGCGGATGCCGGTGAAGGGGAGTCAACTACAGATTTAGTATTTTCAGGTCATAGCCTGATAGCGGAGAATGGTATTATACTCTCAGAAGCAGAACGCTTTAAAAATGAAATGATAATTAATGAGATTGATTTAGGTATAATACAGAGTGACAGAAGACGTATGAATACATATCATACGCAAGACTCTACAGACTATGTTCGTGTTAAGTATTCTATATCGAAGAATTTTAAGCTTAAAGAATATGAATTAGTCAGAAGGATAGACCCTTCGCCTTTTGTTTTGAATGATAATAACGAGTTGAATGAACGCTGCCGTGATATATTTACAATCCAGGTTATGGGATTAAAGGCAAGACTTAATCATGTTGGAGCAAAGTGTTCAATTATTGGAGTATCCGGCGGCTTGGATTCTACCTTAGCTATATTAGTGGTTCATAGGGCATTTGAGCTTCTAGGGCTTGATAAAAAGGATATTCTGGCTGTTACCATGCCGTGCTTTGGTACATCGGAGCGTACTTATAATAATGCATTATCTATTGCAAAGAGTCTTGGAGCAACAGTTATGGAGATACCTATAAAGGATGCTGTTATCCGGCATTTTAAGGATATAGGACATAATGCGGATGTTCATGACATTACTTATGAGAATGCACAGGCAAGAGAAAGAACTCAAGTGCTTATGGATTTGGCTAATAAGTATAACGGGCTTATGATTGGTCCCGGTGATATGTCTGAGCTTGTCCTAGGATGGACTACCTATAGCGGAGACCATATGTCGATGTATGGGGTTAATTCTTCCGTACCTAAGACATTGATTCACTCAATTGTGAAATGGTATGCGCAGTCTACGGATAATGAAGAGATATCAGCAATATTAAGGGATGTTTTAGATACTCCTATCAGCCCGGAGCTGCTACCGCCTGCTGAGGGAAAAGATTATCAGCGGACAGAGGATTATATAGGACCATATGAGCTGCATGATTTTTTCATGTACTATGTACTAAGGTATGGATTTTCTCCTAAGAAGGTGTATCGTCTGGCAAAGGCGGCATTTTTACAAAAATATAAGGAAGAGGAATTATTAAAGTGGCTGCAGGTGTTCTATCGCAGATTCTTTGCCCAGCAATATAAGAGATCCTGTCTTCCTGACGGACCGAAGGTGGGGTCTGTATCCATATCCCCAAGGGGAGACCTTAGGATGCCCAGTGATGCTAAAGTAAAGCTGTGGCTGGATGAATTAAATGGTATATCATTATAGGATATATCATCCTGACATAACAGGCTTAAAATATAGTACGATTATGTGATGACTGCGTATGAGTACAAGTTTGCAAAACAGAAAGGAAGAAAACTATGGCACTAAGGATTGTTACAGATTCAGCATCGGATACACCTAAGTGGGTAATCGAGGAGTATGGGCTGCATGTAATACCGACACCTGTAGTTATTGATGGAACGGATTATTTTGACGGAAAGACAATATTTCCCGAGGAGTTCTATGATATCTTAAGATCCGGAAAGGACATTAAGACATATCATATTAATTCTCAGATGTTTTACGATAATTTTCTGCCTTATGCCCAAAATAATGATGAGGTAATATACATATGTTTTTCTACCGGTATTGCGGGAACATTCAATGCAGCTAATATTGCTAAAACCGAACTGTTGGAAGAATACCCTGAATTTGACTTGACCATTATTGATTCCAAGTGTGCTTCACTGGGCTTTGGGCTGGCAGCTTATTATGCTTTGAAGATGCAAAGAAACGGTGCAAGTAAAGAAGAAATCATAGAAGGAATAATTTGGCATTGCAGGCATATGGAGCAGATATTTACAGTTAAGACATTGGAATACCTTCTAAAAGGCGGACGATTAAGTAAAACCTCAGCAATTGCAGGAAGTATTCTTGATATCAAGCCGATTCTTGAAGTAAATGATTCAGGTGCTCTTGTAGCTTTAGATAAGGTAAGGGGAAGGAATAAATCTTTAAAACGCCTGATTGATATTGTTGGTGAAAGAGGGAAGGATTTATCCGGTCAAACCATAGGTATTGCACATGGAGATGATGCCGAGACTATGGAAGCAGTTAAAGAGGTGCTTAAGAATACATATGGATGTAATGATTTTTTAGAGAATTATGTAGGCTGTGCTATCGGAGCTCATACAGGTCCGGGCATAATCGGTATAGTATTTTTAAATGAAGAGTCTCCATATAAAGACTATTTACGGTAATGATTGAACGTATTTCAATTAAACAATGTTAAATTGAACAACGTTCTATAAGGAATCAGCCGATAATGAAAGGCTTACTGCTTATAGAACGTTATTCTAAGAAGGTGCTATGTAAGTATGATTAGGGTGAGACTTTGGCTTTGTCGAGGGCTGCTTTAATCGCTTCAATCAGAAGGGTTTGAGTATACCTGTTGTGATCATTTAGTTTTAGCTGGTCTATTGGAACATCATTGTATAATTGCTCTGATAGTTCATCTAAGGCAGGTTCAACAAGCGGATACATTGTAGTTATTGTTTCGTCAATATTGACTATGCGTACCGAGTTAATATGATTTTCATCCAATACCACTTCAATATTAATTACCGTATCACTTAGTGGGATGGAGGAGGTCCATACTCCGGCTTTATATAGCGGGGTGTTGGAGGTGACATCTTCATTATCCTTTCCGCTGAACATAAATATTAACAGAAGAATCAGAAGTATACCTAAAGCGGCAAATATTACCGTATATATTATTTCTTTCAATTGGATAACGACTATCTTCGTCTTTGCCATTTCTATCCTCCGGAGCATAATAGCTTCTTTGTCTTAATCTTATTATATATTATTATTCAGTAATATAATTTATGCCATAAAACAATAAACAAAAACAACTGAGCATAGCACATGTGCTGAGGAAACCGTATATTTTCTTTACTGGAAGGATGGAGGAACGGTTATGTCCCTGCAGTTTTATCTTGGAAGTGCCGGTTCGGGCAAGTCCTATCAAATGTATCGTAATATTATAGAGGAATCGCAGAAGAATCCCGGAACCAATTATCTTGTTATTGTTCCGGAGCAGTTCACTCTGCAGACACAGAAGGATATTGTATCCATGCATCCGAATCATGGTGTGATGAATGTGGATATTTTATCTTTTATGAGATTTGCATATAGGATATTTGATGAGGTGGGCGGTAATGCCTACCCTATTTTAGAAGACACCGGTAAAAGTATGGTACTGCGCAAGGTAGTGACAGAAAAGAGGAAGGATCTGATTCTTTTTGGTGCGGCTGTCAAAAAAACAGGCTTTATTAATGAGCTCAAATCCCTACTGTCAGAGTTTTATCAGTATAATATCAAACCGGGTGACTTTGAGCAGATGATGGAGATATCGGCAAAGAAACCGGTATTAAAAGCCAAGCTTCATGATATTCGTGTAATATACGACGGTTTTGCTGACTATATGAAGGAGCGTTATATAACTGCAGAAGAGATTCTTATTGTACTAAGCAAAGTCATTGATAAATCTGACTGGCTGAGAAACAGTGTGATATGCCTGGACGGGTTTACCGGCTTTACTCCATGCCAGAATGAAATACTTGCGAGGATGATGTCGCTTGCAAAGAAGGTTATGGTTACGGTTACTATTGATCCAAGAGAGGTTTTACATGATAAACAATCGGAACACCGATTGTTTGGATTGAGTCATAAAACTATAGATAAGCTCTGTGAGATTGCTGAGAAAACCAATACGAAGGTAGAAGAACCTATCTATGTGCAGGGCAGGAATGGATATAAGGTTCCTTATCGGTTTCGCAGTTCACCGGCATTGGCTTTTCTGGAGAAAAATCTGTTCCGCTATCCTTACGAGGTATATCGTGCAGAGCAGGATGAAATCAGTGTTCATGGAGCTAAGAACCCGGAAGCGGAGATAACCTTTGCTATAAGGGAAATAAAGAGGTTAATAAGAGAAGAAGGCTTTCGCTATCGGGATATAGCGATTGTTACAGGGGATATAGAAAGATATGGAAGGATAGCCAAGTATTATTTTGAACAAGCGAATATTCCCTGCTTTATAGATTATAAGAAGGAGATTTTAAGTAATCCGTTTGTAGTATTTATCAGATCGGCTGCTCAGATTGCAGCAGAGGATTACAGTTATGAAGCGGTATTTGGCTACTTAAGGACAGGGCTAAGTGATATATCACAGGAGGATGCTGATGTCTTGGAGGATTATGTCATAGCCATGGGCATAAGAGGTTCTAAGCGTTATCTGGAGCCGTTCATAAAAACCTATGGAAGAAAGAAACCTATTAATCTGGAGAGACTCAACTTAATAAGAGATAAACTTGTCAGTGAAGTACATCCCTTGTATGAAGAACTCAAGAATAAGGATAATACAGTTAAGGATTATATTCATGCACTTTATGAATTAGGCATAAGGCTAAATGTATGGGAAAAGCTAAAGAAGCTTAGAGACAGCTTTAAAGAACAGGAACAACCGCTTATGTCTAAGGAATATGAGCAGATCTACCGGATAGTGATGGAGCTTTATGATCAGATTGTATTGCTTCTTGGGGAGGAGCACGTAGGTCTTAAGGAATTCACAGAGATCCTTGAAACCGGTCTTGTTGAAGCGAAGATAGGACTTATTCCCCCCGGGATGGATGAGATAGTTATAGGTGATACACAGCGTACAAGGTTAAAGGATATCAGGGCTTTGTTCTTTATCGGGTTTAATGAGGGTATAGTACCCAAATCAATCGGAGGCGGTGGTATTCTATCGGATATTGACAGGGAGCTTCTTGCAGGTGGTGGCATAGAGCTGGCTCCAACGAAGCGGCAGCAGACATTTACTGAAAATTTCTATATATATTTGAGCATGACCAAGCCGAAGGATAAGCTTTATATAACCTTCCACAGAGTAGATGAGGAGGGCAAATCCGTTCCGCCGTCTTACTTAATAGGTAAGCTGATGACTTATTTTAAAAAATTGAAGGTCATCTATGAAGATGATGCGGCTGATAATCTGGAATATATACTTCAGGATGAAGGAGTAAACTATCTTGCAGAGAGTCTGCGAAGATACAGAAGCGGTATCATGGATGCAAATAATGTGCAGTATAAGCATGGTACTGAAGGAGAAGAAAAAAATAGGGAAGATAGAGCATTTCAAATATTTGGCGAGATATATAAATGCTATATGGATGATGAAGAAAAATATAAGATTCTTGAGCTTCTTAAATCAGGAGCTTTCTATGTGAATACCGAAAGAGGTATATCAAAGAAAGCGGCCAATCTTCTTTACGGAAAGAGTTTAAGCGGGAGTGTTACCAGACTTGAGCGTTATGCAGGCTGTGCATTTGCACATTTTATGGCTTATGGACTTTCCTTGGAGGAACGCAGAGAATATAAGCTGGCTGTTCCGGATATCGGAAACATCTTTCATAATGCTATTGATGAATTTTCCAAGATGCTGGATGTCAGTGATTATAATTGGCATACCATTCCTGACGATGTCAGAGAGGAATGGGCTTTAAAATGCGTTCAGAAAGCTGTGGAGGAGTTTGAAGGAGGCTACATAAGAAGTAGTAAGAGAAATGAATATCTTATAAAGAGGATTGAAAGGATTACGGTAAGAACTCTTTGGGCACTGTGTAATCAGATACGTCAGGGAGCGTTTGAGCCTGCAGGATATGAGATGCCATTTTATCATATTCCTGATGAGGGGCTGTCGCTAAAAGGTAGAATTGATAGAATGGACTTATACGAGACAGAGGATAAGATATATGTACGGGTAGTTGATTACAAGTCCGGTAATACGACCTTCGATATTCAGAGTATATACTATGGCCTGCAGCAGCAGCTTGCCATATATTTAAGTGCTGCCATGGATTTTCTGAGCAGTCAGAATAAGGATAAGGAAATAATCCCTGCAGGAATACTCTATTATCATATAGACGATCCCATAGTAGCTAAATCCAATCAGGTTGACGAGGATATATATAAGAGCTTGAAGATGAACGGACTGGTGAATGATGATAAAGAGGCAATAGGATTAATGGACAGCAACATGGCAGGGGCTGACGGTACACTTCGAGGCGGCGTAAAGTCGGATATAATACCTGTGGATACGAATAAAGAAGGGGAACTGTCAAAGCGTTCAGCTGTCGCAAGCGGGAAGCAGATAAAAATGCTGCTGGACTATGTTAACAGAAAGCTTGTAGAGGATAAGGACAATATATTAGATGGTGATACCAGACTTAATCCATATAAATCGGGAGGGAACAGTGCCTGCAAATATTGTGAGTTTAGGAGTGCCTGCGGATTCGACCCGAGACTTCCCGGATACAGTTATCGTAATTTGGCTAAAAGACCTGTAGATGAGCTGAAGAAGGAGATATGGGGAGCATAGGTCAGAACAGAATAATGTGTGCATAAGTACATTAGGGTGTACTTGAAATTATATAGATTCGATAAAGGGGGATACCCATGAGCATGACGTGGACAAAAGCACAGCAGAAGGTAATTGATACAAGAAATAAAAATCTTTTGGTATCTGCGGCAGCAGGCTCCGGCAAGACTGCCGTACTTGTTGAGCGTATTATTAATATGATTTCAGAAGGAGATAATCCACTTGATATAGATCATCTTCTGGTGGTTACATTTACAAATGCTGCAGCTGCTCAGATGAAAGACAGGATAGGTAAAGCACTGGACAAAAGACTTGTTGAGGAACCGGATAATACGCATCTGCAAAAACAGGTTTCTCTGCTGCAGAGTGCACACATAACTACAATTCACAGTTTTTGTTTGAATATTATAAGGAATTATTTTCACCATATTGATCTTGATCCTGCTTTTAAGATGGCGGAGGAATCAGAAATTACTCTGCTGAAATCGGATTGTCTGGCTGATGTACTGGAGAATTGGTATGAGGAAGGAAGGGAGGACTTTCATCAGCTTATTGAGAGTTATTCACGGTCAAAATCAGATCTTCCCATAGAGGATCTGGTACTTTCTCTGTATAATTTTGCCATGAGCAATCCTTGGCCTAAAAAGTGGCTTAAAGGAATCGGAGCATCCTTTAGATTAAATACCATTGATGAGCTGAATAATGCAGCATGGATGAATGAACTTCTAAATTATGTATCAGAAGTTATCAAGGATCTGATAAAAAAAGCGGAGATAGCAATTGAAATATGCAATGACAGTGACGGTCCTGCTGCGTATCTTCCGGCATTATTGGATGATCTTCGTATTTTATCCGGTCTTTCAAAGCTGACTTCATATGAGGATTATGCCAAAGCTTTATCGGATATATCCTACATGCGTCTGTCATCTAAAAGACAGACAGAGGTATCAGAGGTTAAGAAGGATAAGGTTAAAAGCTTAAGAAGTGAGATTAAAAAGGGCATTGGCGATCTTATTTCTTCATTCTTCTTCCAAACCACAGATGAAATGCTTGAGGATATGCAGGCAGTGGGTAAGGTTATGGAGGTTTTATCAGAGCTTACCTTGGATTTTATGGAAGCCTTTGCAGCTAAAAAGGAAGAAAAGAATATATTGGATTTTAATGATTTGGAGCATTTCGCTCTGAAGATATTAATTTCTGAAAATAATGGTGAGATCGTTCCTACAAAGGCTGCTGTGGAGCTTAGTGAGCATTTTGACGAGATACTTATTGACGAGTATCAGGACAGCAACCTTGTTCAGGAGACTATTTTGAGAATTATATCAAGAGAATGGCAGGGAGAGCAAAACAGGTTCATGGTTGGAGATGTAAAGCAGAGCATCTACAAATTCCGTTTGGCAATGCCTGAGCTTTTCCTTGAAAAATATAAATCCTACGGCATACATGATCAGGATGAAGAAGGCAATATTAATTTAAATCAGAGGATTGACCTAGATAAGAATTTCAGAAGCAGAAAAGTTGTACTGGATTTTGTTAATGCCATCTTTGAACAAATTATGACTGAGCCTATAGGCGGTATTCATTATGATGATGCTGCCTCATTAAAATATGGGGAATTATATGAGGAATTAATACATACACATGAGAATGAGCCGGATTCAGACCTTAGCCATGCTATGAACAGAATTTCCAAGGATGTGGAACTTATATTGGTAACCGATGAGGAGCCTTCTGAGAATGAGGACGGTTTATCGGATTCCAAAGAGAAAAACAGCATCAATGATGCGGATAATCTTAAGGAGGACATATCGGGCTTATATAATGAAGATGATGAGATAGAATATTCCAAGAAAGAATTGGAGGCCAGAGCGGCTGCAAACAGGATTAAGGAATTGATTAATCCGGATAACGGACTGCTTTTGTTTGACAGAGAGACCTTAACTCATCGGCCGGCACAGCTTAAGGATATAGTTATACTTCTTCGCACCATGGCGGGATGGTCTGATGTATATGTAAATACCCTGATGCAGGAGGGAATCCCGGCTTACGCGGATACCGGAACCGGTTATTTTCAGACGGTTGAGATAATGACTGTACTAAATATGCTTAAGATTATGGATAACCCTAGGCAGGATATTGCATTTACAGGTGTATTGTATTCCAAGCTGGTCGGACTGACCACAGATGAACTGGCTTATATCAGGCTTATGGACAGGACTCTGACAATGTATGAAGCTTCACTTGTATATGTGAATGAAGGAAATAATGAAGAATTGAAGAATAAACTTAAGGATTTTTTGGATAAGCTTCATACCCTCCGCGACAAGATGATATACACTCCGATTCATGAGCTTATTCAAGAGGTTCTTGATATGACAGGATATGCATATTATGTTATGGCGATGCCGGGAGGAGACAGAAGGAAAGCCAATATAGATATGCTGATTTCTCTGGCTGTAAGCTTTGAGAAGGGAAGCTACAGAAGTCTGTTTCATTTTATCAGGTATGTGGAAAAGCTTCATAAATATGATGTAGATTACGGAGAAGCATCCACTATGGGCGAGCAGGAGAATGCAGTCAGGATTATGAGTATTCATAAGAGTAAGGGTCTTGAATTTCCTATTGTAATCATAGGAGGTCTAAGCAAACAGTTTAATATGCAGGACCAAAGAAGTAAAATATTGTTCGATTCCTGTTATGGAGTAGGACCCGATTATATCGACATCGAAAGAAGAACGAAGGTTCAGACTCTGCTAAAGAAAGTGCTTCAGAAGAAAATTCGTATTGACAGTCTCGGAGAAGAGCTTAGAGTGCTTTATGTAGCAATGACAAGAGCTAAAGAGAAGCTTATTATGACGGGTTATCTTAAGTCGGCAGAGGATCTGAATATTCAGAAGGATTTCTCGTTCTATGAGCTGATGTCGGCAAAAAGTTATCTTGATCTGGTGCTTCCTGCTATGAATAATGCATTTACCGATTATATGAAGATTACTCTGCTTCGTCAGGAGAATATTATTTTTGAAGAAGCCGCAAAGCAGCAGTTTTTGCAGCATGATTTAAAGGAGCTTGAGGCAGAGATTGCAGCCCTTGAAAGTAATGAGGACATTCAGAATGAAGTAAATAAGAGATTATATTATAAATATCCGTATGACGATGAGACAAAGCTAAGAGTAAAGCTGTCGGTATCCGAGCTTAAAAAGCTTGGTCAATTTGTTGATGATGAGGATAGCGTGATTCTTTATGAGAGTATAGAAAAGGATGAGTCAGCATTTGAGGAACCGACATTTGATAAGGCATATGATGCTGAATCCGATGCATCATCTAAGAACCAAGTGATGTATGACGATGACGATCGGTATATTCCTGATTTCATTAAAGGATCCGGTTCAGTAATCAGGGGAACTGACAGGGGAACTCTGTATCATAAGGTGCTGGAGCTTCTTGATTTGACCAAAGTAAATGATTACGATGATTTGTTAAAAGAGCTTGACAGGATGGCTAATTCGGGCAAAGTATCAGAGAATGATATGAGAAGTCTTAATATACACAGTATATACACATTTACCCGAAGTGATATTGCCAAGCGTATTATCAGAGCCAAGACAGCAGGAAAGCTGTATAAGGAGAAGCAATTCGTTATCGGATTAAAGGTCTGTGAGGTGTATCCTGATCAGACCGGTGATGAGCCGGTTCTTGTGCAGGGAATAATAGATTTGTTTTTTGAAGAGGACGGGAAGCTTGTTATCGTCGATTATAAATCTGATATTGTCAAGGAGGAAACGCAGTTAATAAACAGATATAAGATTCAGCTTGTTTACTATAAGAAGGCTCTGGAGCAGATAACAAATAAAGAGGTAAGTGAAATGATTATATATTCGTTGTATCTGGGAAAAGAGATTAAGGTTGAATAAAAGAATGAATAATTTAATAAATAATTAAATAAATCAAAATCAATTATTATTCTTGTGATACCTTTGAATTGGAATATTCTATTTTAAGATGGTTACACTTTAGAAAAGAAATACGGAAAGGGTGTAACAGGATGGCAGGCAATAAGGACAAGAAGATTGATTTGGACAATCTAAAACCGGAAGAGACAATGAAATATGAGATAGCAGGGGAGCTTGGTTATCTTGATAAGGTTCTGTCTACCGGATGGAAGTCTCTAACCGCCAAAGAATCCGGAAGAATAGGTGGGTTGATTACCAAGAGAAAAAGGGAACAAAAACAGTGCAGCGAGTGCGATCCGATAAAAAAGGACTTGTGACAAGTTTGGTCACAAGTCCGATATTTATTTTTTATCGTATCGTAAAGAAGCAGAATATAAGATCAAGTTTTAATGGATTAATCTGCTTATTCGCGTATATCTTAAAACGGTGACTGATATTTTGTATTATTAAGTTTCAGATTGTTGACTCCCAAAAAGCCCTTAATGGCTACACATGCACCACCAAGAAGAATGGAGGTGTCTCTGAGCACGGAGGGTACTATCTTAATATAGCTGTTCATCTTGCTTCTTAAGGATTGCTCGATCTTTTCCAACACATGCGGAAACTGTATTGTAAATGAGCTGTTTATAATAACTATCTCAGGATTATATGCATTCAGTATATTGTTAATTCCTACGGACATATACTTGACGAACTGATCCATAATCTGTACTGCCGCAGGGTCATTCTCCTCATACATCTTCTGATAGGTTTCAAAATCCATCTCATCTTCACCCTTTAGTCTTGCAAAATCTTTCAAAAGGGATCTTTCTGACACATATTGCTCCAAGCAGCCAAGATTTCCACAAGGGCAAGGTCTGCCGTCTATCTCTACTATAGTGTGTCCGAATTCGCCTGCACGCCCGTTATAACCGGTAAACAGCTGGTCATTTATTACGATACCGAGACCTATTCCGGAATGTACACTGATATTGGCAATATTGGAGTAATCATATTGGAATGTTTTCTCGCCTATAACCGACAAATTGGCTTCATTCTCCAAGTATATCGGAACACCAAAATGCTGATGAAGACTCTCTGCAAGATTTGATCCGGTCAAATTATAATAAGGTGTAAAGGACACCTGATTATGAATGGTTACACCATGTATACCTATGGTAATACCTACAAGACCATAAGGAGTATCTGCAGGAGTATTCATGGTTTCAATAAGTTTAATCAATTCATTTACAATGTTAAGTGTGTTCTTGGGAGTTTTTATTTGCTTTATGCAGCAGTCTTCGCCTGCCAGGTCGGAAATCAAAGCAGATATGGTGTCAACTCCAAGATCAATGGATACGACATATCCTGCTTTCTTATTCAAGCTGAGAAGAATAGGTTTTCTTCCCAAATTAGTATCATCGCTGCCGATTTCTATTACAAGCTTACGGTTTATCAAATCCTGAACTATGGCTGATACGGTAGCCTTGGTTAATCCAAGATGTTTAGCCGTAGATGCCCTTGAAATGGTAGCCTGATTAATGATAGTTTCTAATACCAGATGGGTATTAATGTCTCTTATTAGTTCCTTACTGCCTGTAACCATAATAGTCACCTTTCGTATTCTATATACTTTAAAATTTGCATCTTTTTTGATAATAACATAAATTTTCTAATTTGAAAAGTATTTACCGATTTTTAATTAAAACAGCATATATTGCCTGTCAATTTTATTGATAAATTCTTCAGATCTGCACCTGATACCGTTTTCGCTCCGTAAAAGCAGCAAACGATTCGTACCCGCATTTTCTTAACTGCTCCATCGCAGAATCCGGGTCTGTTCCCAAATCATCCGAATAATAGGCGTCCGACGACAAAGTTATCGGTATCCGGCTCATCCTCCCCATTCGGAAAGAAATCTGCTTCGATACCCAGCTTAAGCCAAACACCTTGCTTCTCCCACTTTTCTTTTTGGGATTGTATAAATTCAATAAACTGATTCATGCTTCCTGGGCAATAAAGCCTCTTTCATCCAATAACTCTGCAAATTTATCTATGCTTCCGTTTCTGTCAAAATAGTATTCATACTTTGGTGTGTCAGCACGATTATGAAATGTGCTGCTTATACCGGGATTGTTCATATTATTCATTCCTTTGCCGAAATTGTCATAATCATTATATGATGTGTCCTTAAAAAGAGGAACTATTCACTAATCAAAAAGATTGTTGCTTGACATAGACTTGTTGGATTGATATATTAAATTTAAAATTGTTTATTCAATTAACTTGAGAAATTGTATTAATTTATAAGGGGATTATGATTGTATGTTCTAAAATATTTTATGGTATGAAAGGAGTAATACGCAGATGTTGTATATTGGTGTTGATCTGGGTACATCCTCTGTCAAGCTGTTATTGATGGATGAGAGTGGGAGAATTGAAAATATTGTTATAAGGGAGTATCCGATATATTATCCTAAGCCCGGATGGTCCGAGCAAAACCCTGAGGATTGGTATAATGCTTTGACAGACGGTCTCAAGGAGCTTATAAAGAACTGCAACAAGGATGAAATTGACGGTATCAGCTTCAGCGGGCAGATGCATGGCATGGTAATCCTGGATGAACATGACAGGGTTATCCGACCGGCAATATTATGGAATGACGGGCGTACGCAGGCTGAATGCGACTACCTGAATAATGATATAGGAAGAGAAAAGATTTCGGGCTATACTGCCAATATGGCACTAACGGGATTTACGGCTCCTAAGCTTTTATGGGTAAGAAAGCATGAGCCTGAGAATTTTGTAAGGATAAAGAAGGTTATGCTGCCTAAGGATTATATAGCTTATATGCTCTCAGGCGTGCATTGTACTGATGTATCGGATGCATCAGGTATGCTTCTGTTTGATGTTAAGAATAAACGTTGGTCTGAGGAAATGCTTGAAATATGCGGTCTGAAAAAAGAGCAGATGGCTAAGGTTTATGAATCCTATGAGGTGGTTGGAAATGTCAGTCAGAAGGCATCTGAAGAGACAGGACTTCCTACAAGTGTTAAGGTTATTGCAGGCGGTGGTGATCAGGCAGTTGCATCGGTTGGAACCGGTACCGTAGGCAAGGGAAAATGTAATGTGTCATTAGGAACCTCCGGCGTGGTATTCATATCGGCACAGGAATTTGCCGTTGATGATAAGAATGCACTTCATGCGTTCTGCCATGCAGATGGAAAATATCATTTCATGGGTGTTATGCTCTCGGCAGGAGCCAGCAATTCATGGTGGATGAACAATGTTTTAGACACCAAGGATTATACTTCTGAGCAAAAGGACATAACCGGGCTTGGCAGGAATAATGTTTATTTCCTTCCTTATCTTATGGGCGAAAGAACACCTCATAATAACCCAAATGCGAGAGGTACATTTATTGGTATGACCATGGATACAACAAGAAAGGATATGACACAGGCGGTCCTTGAGGGTGTGGCATTTGCACTGCGTGATTCCTTTGAAATTGCCAAATCTATTGGTACTACTGTAGACAGAATCAGAATAAACGGAGGCGGAGCAAAGAGTCCCCTCTGGTGCAAAATAGTAGCCAATGTGCTTAATGTAAAGGTTGATAAAACCAATTCCAAGGAAGAACCTGCCTTTGGAGCAGCTATACTGGCAGCTGTAGGATGCGGGAAGTATAAAACCGTGGAAGTAGCTACGGAGAAGCTTATCCAGGTAATTGATACCGTTGAGCAGGATCCTGAGATTGTTGAGCTTTACAATAAGAAATATGAGGTATTCAGGCAGCTGTATCCTGCAGTAAAAGATATATTCGACAAGGTCAGCGGATAAGCAGCTGAATATTTATATAGAATAAGAAAAGGGATACGGATGTTCAATGAGGAGCTATTAGAATCAAATACAAAGGGCGTACAGTAAAAGGCTTTTGAGTTAGGATGCTGTACGCCCTTTCACAAGCTTACGTATCTTTCTTTATTGTATGGGAAATTATAGTATGATAAAATATAAAGGCATCTGATGATATCCGAGATATTTATGAAGGGAGCAGAAGTGTTGGACAAATATACTGATTTTGCTTCGGTTTATGATATACTGATGAGTCATATACCTTATGATGAATGGGCAGATTATATAGAGGGTATATTAAGACAGTATGGAATAGAAAAAGGCTTGGTGCTGGAGCTTGGATGCGGAACCGGAGCCATGACAAGAAGGATGGCTTCTAAAGGTTATGATATGATTGGAGTAGATGTATCTGAGGAGATGCTTTCACATGCCAGGCAAAGGAGTGAAGGAACGGAAGACAATATCCTGTATCTGTGTCAGGACATGCGGGAATTTGAGCTGTATGGAACTGTGGCTGCTGTCTTTTGTGTTTGCGACACAATAAATTATATGCTTTCACAGGAGGATCTCAGTAAGGTTTTTAATCATGTCGGTAATTATCTTGATTCCGGCGGTTTGTTTATATTTGATATGGATACCGAGTATCTTTATAAGGAGGTTCTTGGCGACAATATAAATATTATGAACCATGAGAAAGGAAGCTTTATATGGGAGAATAATTTTTATCCTGAGGATATGATTAATGAAGTGAATCTTACATTATTTATTAAACAGGATAATTCTTTATATAAAAAGCATGAGGAAACGCATGTAAGAAAAGCCTATGATATTGACACTATAAGGAGACTGCTGGATACGGCGGGACTCGATATGCTTGGTGCTTATCATGAGCTTACGTTTGAGATGCCAAGAGGAAACAGTGAAAGGGTATATATTGTAGCTAAGGAAAGATACCGTTCCAATAAGCTATATATAAAATGAGATGTCTGCAGGATGTCGGAATAATGAATTAGTGTGCTTTTCTATATATAAAAGCAGTATAGAATAAAGATATAAAATAATAAAAAGTAATAAAAACTGAAAGTCATATAAGCATAAAAGAATAAAATGAAAAGGGAATTTGATAATTGATTATAAATAGAAAGGACCATGAACCAAATGACGGATTATATTATCAGAGCGAGTGCGGCAGATAACCAAATACGTGCTTTTGCGGCAACAACAAGAGATATGGTTGAACATGCAAGAACGATTCACAATACAAGTCCTATAGCAACTGCTGCTTTAGGAAGACTGCTTACAGCCGGTGCCATGATGGGAATTATGATGAAGGGAAAGAAGGATTTATTAACTCTTCAGATTAAAGGAACAGGTCCGATTGGAGGAATAGTAGTCACAGCCAATTCGGATGGAATTGTTAAAGGATATGTACATCATCCTGAAGTTATGCTTGATCCAAGTCCGCGTGGAAAGCTTGATGTAGGCGGTGCAATAGGTGAAGGTATGCTTACAGTTATAAAGGATCTTGGGCTTAAAGAACCCTATGTCGGACAGACCAAGCTTATAAGCGGAGAAATCGCAGAGGATTTGACGTATTATTATGCAACCAGTGAGCAGATTCCATCCGGTGTGGCACTTGGAGTACTTATGAATAAAAACAATACTGTTCGTCGGGCAGGAGGCTTCATAATCCAGCTAATGCCCGATGCCGGTGAGGAGATTATCAGTAAGCTTGAGGAGAACATCAGTAATTTGGATGGAATAACCGACCTGCTTGATAAAGACATGTCTCCGGAGATGATACTTAATCAGCTCTTAGGAGATTTTGATATAGAGATATTAGACAAATATCCCACAGCTTTTGAATGTAACTGCAGTAAGGAGCGGGTTGAACAGGCAGTAATATCCGTGGGGAGGAAGGATATTATTGAAATGATCAATGATAATAAACCTATTGAGGTTAATTGCCATTTTTGTAATAAGCATTATGTATTCCAAGTGAAGGAATTGGAATCATTTCTTAGCAGAACAACATATTAATACAATAATATGATATTGCGAAAGCTGATAAATAAGTGCAATACAATATAATTCATTTTTTTATTGCAACCTTGCCCCATCTCTGATAAAATCAAAATGCATCATTTTTTAGAATTTATTGGGGATAGGTAGACTATTGGGTGATAGCAGGCAGCTTGTAAAGAAAGGATGAATGAATCATGGAATATGATAGCTTAATTACCGATGAGATGCATGAGGAATGTGGAGTGTTTGGCGTATATGATACTGAGGGAAACGATGTGGTATCTACTATGTATTACGGACTGTTTGCATTACAGCATCGGGGACAGGAAAGCTGCGGAATTGCTGTGAGTGATACTAACGGACCTAAGGGCAAGGTTATGTCCTGTAAAGGCATGGGTCTTATAAGCGAGGTATGTACAGAAGAGAATATGGAGAATCTAAGGGGAGATATCGGAGTTGGTCATGTCCGTTATTCCAGGACAGGAGAAAACAGCATCCATAATACCCAGCCCTTGGTGCTTAATTACGTAAAGGGCACTTTATGCATAGCCCAGAACGGCTGTATAATCAATACGGACAAGCTAAGAGAGGAGCTTGAATATACAGGTGCCATATTCCAGACAACAATAGATACGGAAGTTATCGCTTATCATATAGCAAGAGAAAGACTTAAATCAAAGACTGTAGAAGAGGCTGTCACTAAGGCAATGAAGAAGCTGGTCGGAGCTTATTCATTGGTTATTATGAGCCCCAGAAAACTAATCGGTGCAAGAGATTCATTTGGATTTCATCCTCTATGTATAGGGAAAAAGGACAGCTCTTATATTTTGGCTTCGGAAACTGCGGCTCTAAATGCCGTGGATGCAGAATTTATAAGAGACGTACTTCCCGGGGAAGTGGTAATGATTGATAAGAATGGAATTCATTCCGATACATCCTTATGCACGAATAAGCATGCAAGATGTATATTTGAATATATCTACTTTGCCCGCCCGGACAGTCATATCGATGGTGTCAGTGTATATAATTCCAGAATTATGGCAGGAAGAATTCTGGCTCAGACTCATCCTGTTGATGCAGATGTGGTTGTAGGAGTACCTGATTCAGGTAACGCAGCGGCACTGGGATATGCTATGGAATCAGGAATTCCATTAGGCATGGCATTTGTTAAGAACAGCTATGTCGGAAGAACTTTTATTAAGCCCAAGCAGGCAGCCCGTGCTTCCAGTGTTCGGATTAAGTTAAATGTTCTTCCGGAGGTTGTTGAGGGAAAGCGTGTAGTAATGATTGATGACTCCATAGTCCGTGGAACTACCAGTGCCAAGATTGTCAAAATGTTAAAGAAAGCGGGAGCAACTGAGGTTCATGTAAGAATAAGCTCCTCACCATTTTTATATCCTTGCTATTATGGAGTGGATGTGCCTACGGGAGACCAGCTTATTGCTAAAAACAATACTATTGAACAGATTCGCGACATGATTGGAGCAGATTCTCTTGGTTATCTTGAGCTGGACCGCATAGGAGATATAATTGGTAAGGACATGGGTTATTGCGATGCCTGCTTTACAGGCAATTATCCTACCGAGATACCGTCATAATACAAATGCCCAATTGATAAATAAGACATTTGCTGTTTGATGTTTGAGAACGAATAACGGACCTCTATAAGCCGGGTATATTTTATAAAATAAAGCTTATAGAGGTCTTTATATTTAAACAGGGTAGTGTGCTGTCCTATGTTTGTTATGGAATTTCAAGCATTGTCAGCAGAACCTTGATATCTTGATAATATCAGCACCTTATATGGGCAGATTTCTCTTATTAAATGTATAAAACCCCAATCCGTACATCACTATTGATATAAATGTGAGAGCCAAAAACTGTAGAATAAAATCTTCCCCGGCTATGATTTTATCCGGGTCAAACAGAGTGAACAAAGTGAAATTTTTTAGGAAACGGGTTTTTTCACCGACATCGGAAATCATCTGAATAACAAGGAAGGCAACAGGAAGACCGGCACCTACCATTAGAGAATATTTTGTATCATTGAATAAGCAGGAGGCAAAAAACCCGATTCCGGTTACGGCGTAATATAGCAGCAATGAACCTAAATTTATTAAAAGAAAGGCTTTGACATCCAGCTTTCCGGGGAAAGCAGTATTACTAAGAACTAATCCGACCAAGGTTACTATACCTATCATAATTGTGGTGCTGACAATAATGAACAGAGCCTGTGTTCCGGCTATTTTTCCTCTTGTATTTGGGGTAGATAACAGATATGCCATAGATCCTTTATCAACATGTGAGGCAATACTTCTGTTACAAACTATTATAGTATATATCATAGGCAGTAAAAGAATAAGAAAACCGTAAAAATAGCTTCCTATGAAATCTATCAGGCTTCCCCCGATTTCACGAAATCCCATAGCAGCTATCAGTGCCTGTGGCATTACTTCTAAAATTTCATTTAATGATTCTTGGGTAGAAGGATCATACATGGTTATAATTATTGGAAGATAAACCATAAGAACTGAGAGTATTATTAAAAACACAACATAATTCTGTTTTATGGCAGCTTTAAATAATGGTTTGCTAATCAATTGAATTCCTCCCTTCGGCTAATTTGTTATACTCTGCGAATCATCACCATAATAGTGCATAAATATATCTTCAAGACTGCTGGTTTCCGTATTCAGATCAAGTACAGTGAATTCATGCAGTGCCTTAATCAATTCGGTTACATTACCAAGTATGCTTAATTTCACTGTGTTTTCATTTACTTCTATAATATCAAAACCGCTTGAATCGGCAAACTTAGCTGCCGAATCAGGGTTATCAAAATCCAGAAGATATATTCTTCTTCTTTTTTGCTTAAGGTCATGCATGTCCTCAATAGCAACAAGCTCTCCCTGTCGGATTATTCCCACACGGTCACAGGTTCGTTCAACCTCTTCAAAGCTATGGGAAGACATAAGAATTGTTTTACCTTTGCTTTTTTCTTCAAGTATCAGATTGGCAAAGGTTTTTTGCATCAGAGGATCAAGTCCGCTTGTAGGCTCATCCAAAATCAGAACCCTCGGATCATGCATAAAAGCACATACTATTCCAAGCTTTTGCTTCATTCCCTTAGACATTTTGCGGATTTTGCCCTTTGTATCAAGCTCAAATAAATCCACAAGCTTATCTCTGAGAGAAACATCTGTAAGCCCTCTCATTTCAGCCATAAAATTCAAGAATTCCATTCCGCTCATTCCGTCAAAAAAGGCAATCTCCCCAGGTAAATAACCCAGATGTTTCATGATTTCGGCTCTTTCTGATCTGCAGTCCAATCCGAGAATTTTTGAAGATCCTTTATCAGGATTAAGAAATCCCATAAGATGTCTTATGGTTGTAGTCTTTCCTGCACCATTTGGTCCCAAATAACCGAATACTTCGCCCTCCTCGACGGTAAATGTAAGGTCGAATATCCCTTTATGATCCCCGTAATCCTTAGTTAATCCAATGATTTCAATTATGGACATTTATATTGACTCTCCTTTCCGCATGAAATTTGTACTGTATATTATCGCTCACTATAGATATTCCTCCTTATAAAAATTATTCTTAATCATGGCAACATATTGGTCATATAATGATAAGACCCGGTCATAATCCACTTCATTCTGCTTATTATCGGGATCCGCCAAGCTAATTAACTGAAAATGATGAACAATACCTTCAGAACACCAGGTAAGCAGCTGAAGCACCATATATGGATCTATACCATCCTTAAATTTATATATGTCTATATTTTTTAAAAAATCACCAATCCGCTCTTTTGCGAGTCTTTGATTTATTATTTGAATGTCCTTGTATACTTCTTGGGAGGTTTCAAATGGAGCTTTCTTAATAAAACTGCTCATATAAGGATGTAAGATTGCCAGCTTCATCTTTCTTTCCTTTACATCCTCCAACCGTTCAAAGAAATCTGTTTTTTCCATATATTTTGGTATTCCGTTCCCGTCGGGACTGTCAACCAGCTGCTTCATTAAATGTGCAGCATATTTGTAAAGATAAAGAAAGAAATTTCTCTTGTTTTTAAAATAGTAGAAAAGACTTCCCTTTGAGATTCCGGCTTCTTTGGCAATTTCTTCAACAGAAGCTTTTGAGTAGCCATATTCACCGAATACCCTAAAGCCTGCATTCAGGATTGCCTGCTTCTTAGCCTCACTCAGATTTTCAAAGCTTTCGTAAATACTAATCACCTCCTATAATAGAGCTGTAACCCAGAACTTGACCAACTTGGTCAAATTAACAATAACATACTTGACCAAATCGGTCAATACATTTTTCTTGAGATGATTATTACGGTTATGGTATACTGATATTGTATAACAAAGATAAACTCCATAAGGAGACATTATATGAATATCAATATGGAATATTATAAAATATTTTATTATGTGGCAAAGGAAGGGAGCTTTACCAAAGCGGGAGAGGAACTGTGCGTCTCCCAGCCGGCGGTGAGTCAGTCAATAAAGCTTCTGGAAGAGAACCTAGGCACCAAGCTGTTTATAAGGGTTCCCAAAGGGGTTAAGCTGACACCTGAGGGGGAAGCATTGTATTCTTATGTGAAGCGCGGCTATGAATATATCAAGCTGGGAGAAGAACAGTTTCACAAGATGCTTGATCTGGAGCATGGTGAAATAAGAATAGGTGCCAGTGATATGACTCTGCAGTTTTATCTTCTTCCGTATTTGGAACGTTTCCATGAGAAATATCCGGGTATCAAGGTAATAGTGACAAATGCACCTACTCCCAGCACTCTGGCACTTCTTTATGACGGAAAGATTGATTTTGGGGTAGTCAGTGAACCGTTTCAGGTAAAGACCGGAATAAAATATAAAAGGGTAAGGAAGATAAGGGATATCTTTGTTGCCGGCAGTAAATTCAGCTACCTGAAAGATAAAACCATGGAATATAAGGAGTTGGAAAATCTTCCGATTATCAGTTTGGAGCAAAATACCAGTACACGAAAGTATGTTAATGAGTTTCTCGAGTTAAATCAGGTGTTTCTTAACCCTGAGTTTGAGCTGGCTACCAGCGATATGATTGTCAAATTCGCCTTGAGAAACCTTGGAATAGGCTGTGTCGTAAAGGATTTTGCAGATGAGGCAATGAAAAAAGGAGAGCTTTTTGAGCTTAAATTTGCAGAAAAAATACCCGAAAGAAGTATATGTATCGTTACAAGCAGACAAAATCCAATATCAAAAGCCGCAGGCAGTCTTCTTGAGATGTTGAATACATTGCAGAATTAGGAGGTAATAATGAAAAGAGTAGCACGGTTTGAAAAAGTAAGCAGAGAAAGATTTATTAAGGATTGGATAAGTACATTTTCATCTGATAAATTGGTGACTGACGCTAACAGATCAAAAGAAGAGACTATGCAAATACATCGGACAGATGAAAGCAGGATAAAGTATATTAATAAAATATATGATGATATCAAGCTTCCTAGGAGGGCAACCACAGGTTCTGCCGGTTATGACTTTTATAGCCCTATAGGTTTTGAACTTAATCCGGGTGAGACGATTCTGATACCCACAGGTATTCGGGTTAAGATAGATGAGGGCTGGGTATTAAAGTGTTATCCAAGAAGCGGTTTAGGTTTCAAATACCGTCTTCAGCTTAATAATACGGTAGGGATAATAGACAGCGATTATTACTATTCCGATAACGAAGGACATATATTCAGTAAGCTCACTAATGACAGTAAAGAAGGAAAAGCAGTAAATATAGATAAGGGAGCCGGTTTTATGCAGGGTATCTTTGTTGAATACGGAATAACATATGATGATGATACGTCTGATATAAGAAATGGAGGCTTCGGAAGCACATCATAATTGGAGAAGTTTCGGGATATCGGCTTATTCCGGGGTTATTTTAATCTCAATACTTCTATGTGGTAGAGCGCTATCACTTTAATATTATGCTGTACAAGTGTAGTTATTTGTACTATAATATCGATTATAGTCGTTAATATAATCGAAGGGAGACAGGGTATGGGAGCAGATAAGATACAATACATCACAGCGATGACTGTATATATTGGTGCAGTTGTCGCAATTGGTTTTTATTATGCAAAAAGAGCAAGTGAAAGCAGCGGCAACTACCTTATAGGCGGAAGATCCTTAGGACCGTGGGTAACTGCTATGGCGGCAGAAGCCTCGGATATGAGCGGCTGGTTACTTATGGGACTGCCGGGAGTGGCATATTGGTGCGGCTTAGGGGAAGCTGTATGGACAGCGATAGGCTTGCTTATTGGCACATATCTTAATTGGTTGTTTGTTGCAAAGAGGCTTCGGACATATTCGCAGATAGCAAATGATTCCATAACAATTCCTGATTTCTTAAGTAACCGTTTTAAAGAGAAGAAGAAAATAATACTCACAATTGCCGCACTATTTATTTTGGTGTTTTTCTGTGTATATGCAGCCAGCTGCTTTGTTACGGTAGGAAAGCTCTTTAGTACACTATTTGAAGTGGAATATGTGTATATGATGCTTCTGGGAGCGTTATTTGTTGTGGCATATACCTTTATTGGCGGATTTCTGGCAGAGAGTGCATCTGATTTTATGCAGGGAATAGTGATGTTTATAGCATTGGGTGTTGTTCTTATTGCCGGTACAATAAAAGTAGGAGGTATATCTGAGATAATAGAGAATGTAAAATCTATTCCGGGTTTCTTGGATTTCTTTGGTGTTGCAAATCCTAAGACGGTTGATGGTGTTCAACAGGTTTCGGCAGGTAAACCGTTATTTGACGGGGCGGTAAAATACGGTCCCTTAGTTATTATATCTACCCTATCATGGGGACTCGGGTATTTTGGAATGCCGCAGGTACTATTAAAATTCATGGCTATTAAGAACCCTAACGAGCTTAAAATATCCAGAAGAATTGCAGCGGTTTGGTGTGCCATATCTTTATTTGCAGCCGTGTTTATCGGAGTTATTGGAAGAGTGCTGTATCCGGATGCCTTACTGACTGCAAGCAGTTCCGAAAGAATATTTATACTTATGTCCGGCAGCTTCTTCATACCCTTAATAGCAGGACTTGTTATGGCGGGAATTCTTGCGGCTACAATAAGCTCATCAGATTCTTATCTGTTAATTGCTGCATCAGCATTTTCAAAGAATATCTATCATGGAATTCTTAAAAAGGATGCAACAGATAAAGAGGTTTTGGTAATGTCAAGGATTACCCTTATCATTGTAGCAATAATAGCCGCTATAATAGCACTTGATGAGAATAGCGTAATCTTTAAGGTAGTATCCTTTGCATGGGCAGGATTCGGTGCAACCTTCGGACCGATTATGCTGTTTAGTCTGTTCTGGAAGAGGGTTACAAGGGAAGGAGCTGTAGCGGGTATGGTAACCGGGGGAGCAATGGTATTTATTTGGAAGCTTCTTGTGAGACCGCTTGGAGGCATTGTTGATATATATGAGCTGTTCCCCGCATTTGTTTTATCCTGCTTGGCAATAATTACAGTATCATTACTCACAAAGGCGCCGTCTCAGGAAATACAAGAGGAATTTGAGTATGTTAGGAATTATGAATACAAGATATAAGAATCTGATATTTTAAATAGAGTATTAGAATTATAAATGTAACGAATAACAGTACGATACAATAAAACGCCGGATAGTCAGGTATTACCGCTGTCCGGCATTACTAATTATTAGGTCTGTTTATTTATATATGGAATAAAAATCTGCTTCGATATCTTCCATTCTCTTATTATACCAATATTTTGCATCATCCAGGGCTCTGTTATATATTATTACACCTAAAGTGTCCATGAAGAAGTCCAGAATCTTCTCAGAACCAATTATCCCCAGTTTCTCATCTCTCTCCGTTTCAAAATAATATACTATTTCTTGAAGGAGTTGTTTTTTTTCTTCATTAGTTAGAGTTATGTTTGCGCGACGGTAATTGTTATCCATAAAGTACCTCCTAATATTCATACAAAGTTAACAGAACTTCATACTTAGTGAACAGAGCCGAATACTTCTGTAAAACTGTATCTTTTACTTTAAGCAATCAAGAAGAATCTCAAGCAGTGCATCATTTTGCTCCGGATTCATAAAGCAGAAGCGGATAAATTTATTATCCAAAAAAGGAAATGTAGAGCAATCTCTTATGAGAAAGCCTTTTCTAATCGCTGCTTCAAACAGATCCATGGAGGTGATATCGTCTTTAAGTATTTTAATAAGTACAAAGTTAGCAATCGGCGGATAGACCTTTATATTGGTACAATTATTTAAGATTCCGCATATTCTGTTTCGTTCAGCCGCAATCAACTGCCTTGTCTTGGTTATATATTCTTCATCGGTAAACATTATTTCTCCCGCTACGGCAGCCAGTGTATTAATTGTCCATGGATTCTTACGCCGGTTCATTTCCTTAAGCAGGTCACTATTGCCGCAGACAGCATATCCAAGCCGCAGTCCCGGTGCTGCAAAAAACTTGGATATACCGCGAAGTATTACTATGTTATTATAATATCCGGTCAAAGGGACACAGGTGATTTTCTGAATATCCTCGGCAAATTCCACATAGGTCTCGTCCACCATAACAAATATGCCTTTCTTCTTGCATATGTCAAGTATCTTTCTCATGTCGCTTCGGGTTATGGCAGATGAGGTTGGATTATTGGGATTGCATATTACAAGAAGATCAACATCTGCATCCAGTTCCTTTTCTAAGGATTTTATATCTATACAAAAATCATTTTCTTCTTCTAATCTGTAATAGAGGGAGCATCCGCCTCCAAGCGAGACTTCTCTTTCGTATTCGGAATAAGTAGGACCGACAATTAATGCTTTATTGGGATGTTTAATTTGGATAAATAGGGAGATAAGCTCCGTAGAGCCATTTCCGACGATTATATCATCGGTATCAGCCTTTACATATTCAGCAATCTGCTTTCGTAAAGAGGTATATTCTCTGTCAGGATAGCTCGTTATGGTATCAATACGTTCTGACAGGGTTTTTCTAAGCTTGGGAGAAATACCCAGAGGATTAACATTTGCAGCGAAGCTTACTATGTTCTGCTTCTTAATTCCGTATAAGCTCTCTATTGTTTCCAAATCACTTCCGTGAAAATGGTCACTGTGTCTGATCATGGCTTCCTCCTTATGACGAATAATAGTAAAATAGTGCGATATTTCGCAGCGGTCTTAATCGTAGGACTAGATTTTTTTTACATCATGCATTATAATTAATTGTACATGAATTATATAAAAATTTTAATATCTGATCAGCATTTCTTTATGTTAATATGTTTGTACTTAATTATAGCTTTTTTAGAATAAAAAGCAATGATTACTATACATGAGGTGATAAATTTGAAGGAAAAGATAGAACAATTAGCCCGAGGTGAATTCGAATATGAACTTCCTTTCCTTCGAATTTCTGTAGAAGAAATCAGTTTTAGTGTTGAGGCAGGCAAGCAATATGAAGCCAGCTTTCATATCAGTAACAGCATGAATCGTATTATGAAAGGAATTGTATTATCTTCTGACAGATTACTTACTCTTGGTATATCTGCATTTAGAGACAAGGAATGCATTGTTACATATAAATTTGATGCTTCTTTCCTTAAACCCTCAGATATAGTAAGCGGTAATATTACCATTTTGAGTGATTGCGGTGAAGCCGTATTACCGTTCGAAGTTCATGTAAAAGCTCCGGTTATAAACACATCTATAGGTAAGATAAAAAATTTCTTTGAGTTCGCCAATCTGGCAAGGATGGATTGGACTGAAGCCAAAAAGGTATTCCGCAGTGAAGAGTTTGAGCGGATTATTTTGAAAAATGAAGAAAAATATCATGTAATCTACAAAAATCTATTAAAGAGTATCTCAACCAGTCAGGCATTGGAAGAATTCTTAATAGCTGTTAATAAAAAATCAAGAATAAATCTGGGTATTAATAAAACATATCTGGAATATGAGATCCGTGATGAAGATCTTATTGATAAGTTGATTATTACCAAGAATCACTGGGGATATGCGGAAATTCGGGTGAGCACCGATGCTCCGTTTATTACACTTGAGCAGAAGTTCCTTTGGGCTGACCGGTTTATAGGCAATAACCATCAGGTATCATTTGTTGTAAATGCACAGAAGTTGTCCCCGGGAATCAACTATGGCAGAATATATATAAGAACCGTTTATCAGACTATAACTGTCGATTTGATTTGTAAAAAGCATAGGGATTCTAATCCTGAAACTGCTGCAATCAGACAGACTATGAAGAGAAGGTATGATTACACCAAAAGTTATCTGGATTTTAGAATTGGCAGAATCAGTCTTAACAGATATATACAGGATACTAAGGCTTTGCTTGCCGGTGTTAACAATCCTGAAGAACAAACCATGAATAAATTGGTGGAAATACATCTGGCTATACTTTCTGAAAACAAAAGAACGGCAGCCAAGCTGCTTGATGAATTGTCAAAGGAAGAGGTGCCACTTCGAAAGCGTTCAATCTTTGAATATTGTGCTTATCTTTATTTATTGGCACTATATAAGAGAGATGAAGAGACTATACAATATGTTACAGACACTATCGGCAGATATTATTTGAGCGGCAGCTATGATTGGAGAATATTATGGTTCTTATTATTTACAGATAAGCGTTATGAAAGAAACCGCAGCTACAAGCTTGCTGACATAAGGGAGCAGTTTGACGCCGGATGCCGCTCTCCGATACTATATTATGAGGCAATCTGTGTATATAATGAAGAACCTTATCTGTTAAGAGAGCTGAATGAATTTGAAATTCATGTTATGAATTATGGTATTAAGACTAATTGTCTTAATATGGATTTGATAATGCAGTATACATATCTTGTTTCACGGCTAAAAAGCTTTAATTCCATAGTATTCAAAGGCCTTGCAATACTTTATAAGAATTATGAAAAGGAGGAAATTCTATCAGCAATATGCAGTCTGCTTATCAAAGGCTTTAAAAAAGACAGTAAATATTTCCATTGGTATAGCCTGGGTGTCAATGCTCAGCTTAGAATTACAGAACTATATGAATATTATATGTATTGTGTTGATGAAAGCAGGATGGATCCGCTTCCACAGCCTTTGCTTATATATTTTATCTATAACAGCAGCCTTAATGACAGCAAGCGTGCATACCTTTATGCTAATATTATAAAGAACAAAAAGGACAACGATCAGATATATCAATTGTACTATAAGACGATTGAGGTATTTACCCTGTCACAGCTGAAAGCGGGCAATATCAGCAGGAATCTGGCGATTTTGTATAAGGAATTTATGAATAAGCCAATACATAATAAATTGTTTTCCGAATATTTGCCCGAGGTTATGTTCACACATGAACTGATTTGTGATAACCCGAATATGGTAAGTGTAGCAGTCGTGCATAAGGAAATGGAGCAAGAGGAGACGACGGCTCTTTGTGACGGTAAAGCAAGTATACAGATATATACTCAGGACGCAAGTATTTTCATGATTGATTCCTTTGGAAACCGTTATGCAGTATCGATAGATTATACCTTGATACCCTTGTTTAAGTCTGAGGAATTTCATGGAATTTTTATGGATTATGACGGACATACAAAGCTTCTTCTGTATTTGTTCGACCATTATCGTATTAATAGAGTGATTAGCCGAGATTCTATAGAGTTAAGAAAGCATATTTTACAGATACAAGGTTTGAAGGAGTCATATTATATAGACTGTCTGTTAACGCTTATTGAGTATTATTATGAGAATTATGATGTAAATATGCTTGAGCAGTATTTGCTGAAATTAGATTTATCAAAGGTAAAGGATTCTCATAGGATTAAGTTTCTTGAATACATGGTCATTAGGGGTTATTATGATAAGGCTTTGGAAGCTTTGAGATGTTTTGGAGTAGAAGGTATTTCTATTCACAGGCTGCTCAAGCTTTGTTCGGGTTGGATAACCTACGCGAGATTGGATAAAAAGAAAGAACCTTTTATATACCTTTGTTATTATGTATATTCCCAGGGGAAATATGATGAGACTATTTTAAGCTACCTAGTAAAATATTATAATGACTCTACAGCGGACATGCTTGCCTTATGGCAATCAGCTCTGGACTTTGATATAGACACCCGTATCCTTGAAGAAAGACTTCTTATTCAGATATTATTTACAGAAAGTGACCATAAAGAGAACATCAGTTTATTCTTAAATTATTACAACAAGGTAACAAACCATCTGATTGTACGGGCATTTCTGACATATTATGCGTATAAATATCTGGTTAAGGACGAAAAAATTGGGGATGAGCTTTTTCCTATTATGAGAAGAGAGCTGAATTACGAGGAAAACGATATTTGTTTATTGGCATGGTTGAAATATAATTCAAACAATACTGATTTGGCTGAAAATGATTTAAACTTTATTTCATATAATATTGACAGACTTGACCGACAGGGAATTGTTTTACCTTTTTTCAAAGATTATAAGCATATAATAAAGCTTCCAAGGCGTATAACAGAGAGATATTATGTGGAATATAAGACGAATCCTAAAAAGCAGGTTTTTCTTCATTATAGAATGTTAAATAACAATGAGAATGGAGAGTATATAACAGAACGTATGGCTAATACTTTCTTAGGAATTCATGTGAAGGAATTTGTGCTGTTTTATAATGAAGAGCTGCAGTACTATATAACCGAGGAACAGGAAGACGAGGTTAATACAAGTGAAAGCTTTGTCATTAGAAACAAAGCAGATGACATGCTTGATAATTCTAAATACAATCGAATTAATAAGATGTTAATAGCACTTGAATCTGAGGACATGACAGAGCTTCTTGATATGATGGAAGATTATATAGAAACAGAATACATAATTCGGGAGTGTTTTGTACCGTTATCATGATTACTGTTCAAAGGGAGAAACTGAAATGGACAACACGAGGAAATTAATTGTTGGCTATGATTTGTGCGAGGATTACACGCAGATAAGCTGTTACAGTTATAAGACCTATGAGCCGATCCTGATACACCCCATAGATGATGAAGAAAACCCCCTCATTCCCACTGTTTTATGTGAAAAGAGTGAGACAAGGACTTGGGTTTTTGGCAAAGAGGCTATGGATTGTGCCAAGGATGGCTCCGGAGTTTTGGTTGATAAGCTTCTTCATAAATTAAAGCATCGTGAAGAGGTGACTATATTTGACCAAAAATATAGTGCGGTCTCCCTAATAGAGAAATATTTCAGAAAAACTCTTACACTTATAAAGAATTATTTTCCTACTGAAACTATCACCCAGATTGTTGTAACTCTTAGGGAAATGGACCCGGTTATTGTTGAGGGAGTATTTGAAGCCTTACATATGCTTGGAATAGAAAAAGACAGAGCAAATATCATTAGCCATGGAAGCAGTTTTATGTATTATGCCTTAAGTCAGGAAAGAGAGCTTTGGTTGAATGATGTTGGATTATTTGATTTTAATGAGGATGGTCTTAGCTTTTACCGGATAAGTATAAACAGAAGAGCAAATCCCATGATTGCGGGCATGGAAAGGCAAGATTTTTCAGAAACCTTAAATTATGCAGTTTTAAAAAACAAGAAGATTGATAAAGAATATACCTTTGAAACTATAGCGAATACGGTTTTATACAAACAGATCATATCAACCTTATACTTTACCGGCAGAGGCTTCGAAGACAACTGGGCAGCTGAGGTTATAAAGAGTCTATGTACAGGACGCAGAGTATTTGTTGGCCAAAGCCTTTATACTTATGGTGCCTGCTATGCAGCAAAGGAGCTTTCAGGAGATAAGAATCTTGAGGATATTATCTTACTAAATGATGAGATGATAGTCAGTTCGATAGCACTAAAAGCTTATGTGGATGGGATAACTAAGGAGGTTTTGTTATCAAATGCAGCGGTGCCCTGGTATGAGGTTAATAAGGATGTCGATGTAATTCCCGAAGAGGCAGCTGATGTTGAGATCGTGATTAGAAACATTATGACAAAGGAAATAATCAGGGAGAGATTACCGCTTCACAATCTGCCTAAAAGACCGGAACGTATGACCAGATTGAATATTAATATTTCATGCATAGATAAATCCAAGCTCAAGGTAAAGATTTCAGATTTGGGGTTTGGAGAGGATTATCCGGGAACGGGTATATTGTCCGAATATATACTAAACATATGATAAAGAGAGGATAAAGCATGGGTAAGCTAATTCTTTGCAGTGGGAAAAGAACTGACAGACCATATGTTTTTCCTGCTACAGGTCACAGGATTTTTTCGATTGAAGAGCTGTGCTATTATATTTATAATAATATTTATTCCATAGATGAAACCCTGTTCACAGATTCATTGACAGATTGGATAAAAACAGAGCTTGACCTTGCCTTGCGGGCTGAGAAATTGGAAATGTCTCTTAAGCAGGGGGCAGATTATAAAACCCTATTGACAATAGTTCTATGCAGCTCAGATTATTATACTGAACAGGAAATAAAAAAGCTTCTTATTACAGTTGATGAGATAAGGGCAATGCCTTCTGTTAAACGATGGTTTATGAAAGCAAATTCGTTTTTAATGAGAGGTCAGTATGCTGAGGCGGCAGCACAGTATGACAGGCTGTTGATTTCTGAAGAGGCTGTAGATCTGGACCCTAAGGATTACGGAGATGTTCTACATAATCTGGCTATTGCTTCTCTACATATCTATGAACCGGAAAGAGCACTTGAATTATTTTCTCATGCTTATGAGCGTAATCATAAAGATGAGACATTACGACAGTATCTTTATACCCTTTGGCTTGTAAAGGGCAAGGAAGAATTTGAGGAAAAGGCAGCTGAATATCAGTTGGACGAAGAGTTTAGGGAAGAGATTATGTTATTGATGGAGCAATTATCCCGAGATGCAGGAATGTGTAAGGAAATGAATGAAATAAATAAGCTTCGTGACATGATGGGATTAGGTAAGGATGAGGAGATTAAAAGCAAATGTAAACAGATAATAGATGGTTGGATCAGTGAAATACGCAGCGTAAAACACCAATAGAAAATTGAAAAGAGCATTTAGGAGATACTAAAATGAGATGGTTAGATAAAATCCTTAAGAAATCTGCAAGTGTTAATTCAGAAAAAAAAGAAAACAGCATACAACCGAATGATGAAGTCCGAAAGCAGACTGTCCGCTTAAATTCATATACAGACCGTAAAGAATATATAAAGGAAAATAGCGGAATAATTGTTGAGAGCAACCGTCAGATTGAGGAGGCAAAGATAGAATATAGGGCAGTCACATCATACCTGTCTGATATTGAGAAAATTGATAGGATTCCCAAGATGCATAGGGAGAAAATTGATGATGCTGCAAGGAATATTCTCACTCTTAGGGAAGAAAGAGATCATATGCGTAATAGGAAATATGATATAACGGATGTACAATATCGGTTATTTGAGAGGCATGAGATGCAGCTTCCGAAGGAATTGGCAGCTATTAAGGAGGCTGAAAGCTATCAGAGTGATATTGAGGCTGATATCAAACGCCTTGAGAACGAGAAGCAAGTATTACTTGATGAAGAGGAAGAAATTGTATATAAACAATCATTTTTGAGAGGACTTTCAAAAGCTATATTTGTAGTTATTCTTGTATTATTTGTTATCTTTGCAGGATTAAACAGAGTAACAGGTGCTAATATGACTCTTCCATTTCTTCTGACTGTGCTTATGGGAATGGCTTCTGTGTTATGCATCTTCATGGAAGCCAGAAAGAATGCCCATGATATTAAGATTGTACAGTTAAAATTGAATAAAGTAATTATGCTGGTCAATAAAGTGGCAATAAAATCGGTAAACAACCGAAATTACTTGGAGTATACCTATAGCAAATATCTGGTAGACAACTATGAACAGCTTAAAAACCGCTGGGAACAGTATGTTAAGATAAAGGATGAAAATAAAAGATTTGAAGGCAATGCACAGCTTTTGGAATTTTATAATGATTTACTCTTAAAGGAACTGAAAAAATATAATATAAAGGATACTGAGATATGGCTTTATCAGCCGTCAGCTATTTTAGACAGCAAAGAGATGATTGAGGTTAGGAACAGACTAATTATCCGCAGGCAGAAGCTTAGAGAGCGTATTCAGGCTAATAAAGATCTTAAAGAAAAGGCTGCCAAAGCTATAATATCCTTGGTGAAAGCATATCCCGACAGTGAGGCTGATGCTATCAGTATCCTTAATAAATATCATATTAAGCAGGATATTTTGCTTGACTCATAATTTTTTCTTTAGTTATTTAGTATAGTAATGACAGATTTTATTATTACTTCTTTCGAAAAACAGTTAGGGTAATTGTAAATATAAAAACGACGGTATATAATATGCAGAAAAGGGGGGTATTAAATGACCGGAGAAGACAAAATTATACAATTGATACAGAATGTCTCACAAAAAATTGATGGTCTGGAGGAAGGATTGAATGATCTTGACAAGAGAATTGATGGTCTTGATGGTCTGGAAATACGAATGGATAGGCTTGAAGACAGACAAGAGAAATTGACCAATAGCGTTAATGGCTTAAAGATTCATATTGAAAATGAAACGGATAAGAATATTCAAATTCTTATAGAACAATATAATCCGAATGTTGAAAGGCTTGATGATTCAGTTAAAAGAGTGGAAAAACTGGAGTTTGATGTTGATAGTATAAAGAAGGTAGTAATATCACACAGTCATGAAATCAACAAATTAATGAGCAGAAAATAAAATCCCTTGACATACTTAAGAATATTGCATAATATAGTAGTAATATTTTATACCGTCAAATGCGTTGATAAAGAGGAGTAGGTAAGTAACGCTTAACAGAGAGAATCATCCGCCGGCTGAGAGATGATTATTAAGAGGTCTTACCGAAGGTCGCTTTGTAGCAGTCTTTCTGAAGCCTTAGTATCTTCATGAGTGAGTAGGAAAGACCGGGAAGCCCCGTTATAGTTAATAAGGTAGCATGATATTATGAGTTGATTTTAAGTCAAACTATGTATCAGCTATAAATAAAGGTGGTACCACGGTTCTTCGTCCTTTGCGTCGAAGAACTTTTTTGATTAAAAAGAATTTTATTAACATGATATTATAAAGTGATAGGAGAGATTGCAATGCAGAGAGAACTGGCAAAGACTTATAACCCCAAGAATATCGAAGGTAAGCTGTATAAAAAATGGCTGGATAATAAATACTTTCATGCTGAGGTTGACAGGAGTAAAAAACCCTTTACAATTGTGATTCCACCACCCAATATTACCGGACAGCTTCACATGGGTCATGCCTTGGATAATACAATACAGGATATCCTAATAAGATTTAAGAGGATGCAGGGCTATAATGCCTTATGGCAGCCCGGCACTGATCATGCCAGTATTGCAACGGAGGTCAAGATTATTGAGAAATTGAAAGAAGAAGGCATAGAGAAGCAGGATATCAGCAGAGAGGAATTTCTTGAGAGAGCTTGGCAGTGGAAAGATGAATATGGCGGAAAGATTACGGAACAATTAATGAAGCTTGGCTCCTCCTGTGACTGGGACAGAGAAAGATTTACAATGGATGATGGATGTAACCATGCCGTTAATAAGGTATTTGTTAAGCTTTATAACGAGGGTCACATATATAAAGGCTCCAGAATCATAAACTGGTGTCCGATTTGCCATACATCAATATCAGATGCAGAAGTAGAGCATGAGGAACAGGAAGGTTATTTCTGGCATATCAAATACCCCATAGCAGGAGAGAATGGCTATGTAGAGATTGCAACTACAAGACCGGAGACAATGCTTGGAGATACTGCTGTTGCGGTTCATCCTGATGATGAAAGATATAAGCATCTGATAGGTAAGAATGTTATTTTGCCAATTGTTAATAAGGAGATTCCTGTGGTTGCAGATGCCTATGTAGATAAGGAATTTGGAACAGGTGTTGTTAAGATTACTCCTGCTCATGATCCTAATGATTATGAGGTGGGTAAACGTCATAATCTGCCTGAGGTAAACATCATGAATGATGATGCAACCATCAATGCAAATGGCGGAAAATTTGAAGGAATGGATCGATATAAGGCCAGAAAGGCTATTGTTGAGGAGCTTAAGAAGCAGGGACTCTTGGTCAAGGCAGAACATCATTCACATAATGTTGGAATTCATGACAGATGCCATACAACTATAGAGCCTATGATTAAGCCCCAGTGGTTCGTTAAAATGGATGAACTGATAAAACCTGCTGTAGAGGCTGTAAAGTCAGGTGAGATTGAGCTGATTCCTGATCGGTTTGAAAAGATATATTTCAACTGGACCGACAATATAAGGGATTGGTGTATATCAAGACAGCTTTGGTGGGGTCATAGAATTCCGGCTTATTATTGCTATAATTGTGGTGAGATAATTGTATCCGAGGAAGAGCCTTCTAGGTGTAATGTATGTGGAAGTACTGATTTCAAACAGGATGAAGACACCTTGGATACATGGTTTTCGTCTGCATTATGGCCGTTTTCAACACTCGGTTGGCCGGAAATGACAGAGGATTTGGATTATTTTTATCCAACCGATGTTCTTGTTACAGGTTATGACATCATATTTTTCTGGGTAATACGAATGATATTTTCCGGTTATGCACATATGGGAAAGAAGCCGTTTGGTAAGGTATTATTCCACGGTCTTGTGAGAGATTCAGAGGGTCGTAAGATGAGCAAATCCCTCGGTAACGGCGTGGATCCTCTTGAGGTGATTGACAAATACGGGGCGGATGCTTTGCGTTTCTCATTGATTACCGGCAATTCACCCGGAAATGACATGCGCTTTTACTGGGAGAAAGTAGAAGCAAGCAGAAACTTTGCAAACAAGGTATGGAATGCCTCACGTTTCATTATGATGAATCTGGAAAAGGCAGATATACACGAGGATATCGACAATGAACTTCTAACTCAAGCAGACAGGTGGATACTGGCAAAGTCAAATAATCTTGTTAAGGAAGCCACTGATAATCTGGAGGACTTTGAACTGGGAGTTGCCGCACAGAAGATTTATGATTTTATATGGGAAGAATTCTGCGACTGGTATATTGAGATGGTTAAGCCCAGATTGTATAATAGTGAGGATAACTCCAAAGCAGCAGCACTCTGGACACTGCGTACGGTTCTTACTAATTCCTTAAAGCTTCTGCATCCGTATATGCCTTTTGTGACAGAAGAAATCTTCTGTACCCTTCAGGAAATGACAGAGATTAAGGAAAGAGATTCGATTGTAATATCTTCATGGCCGGCATATAATCCCGAATGGGAATATACTAAGGATATGGAAAGCATCGAGTTAATAAAGGAAGCTGTAAAGAACATACGTAATGTCAGGTCTGAAATGAATGTTTCGCCCGGACGGAAAGCCACTGTTATTGTAGTTTCCGGCAATGAAAGGATTAGGGAGATTTTCACAGAAAGTAAGGTGTTTTTAGCAACACTTAGTTATGCAGGCGAGGTTATAGTACAGAATGATAAATCAGGCATTAGTGAGGATGCTGTATCCATGGTAATTCCCGGTGCACAGATATATATACCTTTTGCAGACCTTGTAGACATTGATAAGGAAATAGAACGTCTTACTAAGGAAAAGGAGCGCTTGGAGGGAGAGCTAAAGCGTGTTAATGGAATGCTGTCTAATCCAAACTTCATATCAAAGGCTCCTGAGAGTAAGATAGCAGAGGAGAAAGCCAAGCTTGAGAAATATTCTGATATGATGAAACAAGTCATGGAAAGGCTTAAAAGCTTAGAATAGCTGTTACAAGCCACCTTGCATTTCAATCCTTTTTCGATTATCATTATTATATTGGCATAAATAATAATTGCTTAGGGTATACAGGATATTATATCATTAGTAATGATGCACGCCATCAGGCTTCATTCGATTAGAAATTGGTACGCAAGTATGCCCGGAGAGTACTTGAATAAAAAGCATGAAAATTAAAAGTCAATAGAAAAGAGGAATATAAGCATGATAATGGATGAATATATCAAGTTTACAATTGCAAAACAAAAGCATATTGCTCTGATTGCCCATGACAGTAAAAAGGATGAAATGATTGAGTGGGTTGAAGAAAACAAAGATATATTAAAAAACCATTTTCTAAGCGGTACAGGAACCACGGCCAGATTGATTTCTGAAAAGACGGAGCTTCCTGTCAGAGCGTATAACAGCGGTCCTCTGGGAGGGGATCAGCAGATTGGTTCAAGAATAGTTGAAGGAAATATTGATTTTGTTATATTCTTCTGGGATCCGCTGGAAGCACAGCCTCATGATCCGGATGTTAAAGCCTTGCTTCGGATTGCGGCTGTCTATGATATTCCTATTGCTAATAACCGGGCTACTGCTGATTTTTTGATAACATCAAGATATATGACTGAGGAATATGAAAGAAGAGTAATTAATTTCAACAGGATTATGGCAGACAGAATAAATAAAATGATATAATAATCAGATTATATTCAGATTCAAGATTATATACAAGATGATTTGTAAGTGGCATATAGATATTAGCCTTATAAACCGGTATATGCAGATTTGGCAACTGTTCATATAACGGTGTATAACAGCTGTCCATATGCCACTATTAATATTATAAAGCAGCTCAATTAGTCAAGCTGTCTATAAAATATCTGGCTCCATCTGATAAAGGAATATCCAGATTATAAGCTGCGACAAGCTTACGGGAGGGAATTACCTGTTCTGTCTTTATAATAGCCAATTCTCCCATATCCCGAATACAAAAATCCGGTACAAATGCTATTCCAAGACCAATCCTTGCCAAGTCAATTAACAGATCATTACTGGCAAGTTCTATTGCAGGCACCAGATCCAGTGAGTTTTCCAGGAATAAATTATGAAGATACATACTTGTGGTTGAACGTTTCTCAAGCATTAATATAGGATATTTTAAAAGCTCCTGAAAGGATATCGGACGGTCATATAGAGGAAATGTGTCTTTTTTTGCGATGAATACATCCCGGAATTCCTTGACAGGAATGATATCCATTAAATCATTTAAAGCAGAATTGGGCGAATTTGTAACTATTACATCTACCTCGTTTCTTTCAAGCATTTTAGCACACTGAATTGAGGTTCCGTTAGACACTTTAATATGGATATTTGGATATTTCAAATGAAAAGCATTCAGGTATGGAACAAGATAATACCTGCAAATAGTATCACTGGCACCAATCCTTAGCTGTATACCGCTTTTTGGATCGGCACAGAGTTGATTTTCTCCTCGTGTAATCAGGTTAATAGCAGGTTCTATATGCTTTAATAACAGCTCTCCTTCTTTTGTTAGTGCCACACGCTTAGTACTTCTAATAAACAGAGGTTGATTTAATCGCTTCTCCAATGTTTTGATGGACTGGCTAACAGCGGACTGAGAGATAAACAGAGCTTCTGCAGCTTCTGAAAAGCTTAAGCTCTTTGCTACATGATAGAACACCTTATACAGCTCATAATTAATATCCACAGCAGCTCCTCCTTCAATAAAAAATATATTAGCGTCACTAATAAAAACATTTACATATATTAATTTTTATTATAAGACAAGCTATGATATAATGCAAGAAAATGATAAAAGATTATATTATATAGGAGAATTATTATGAGTAATGTTAGAAGAATCTATGTGGAGAAAAAAGAGCCATATGCTGTTTCGGCAAAGCAGCTTAAGCAGGAGATTAAGAATTACCTTGGGATAAAGGGACTTAAGTCTGTAAGAGTTCTTATCAGATACATGATTGAAAATATTAGTGAGGACACTTATAAAAAAGCACTTGATACGGTGTTTATTGAGCCCCCGGTTGATATCCTGTATGAAGAAATGTTTGATGTCAAGGAAGATGATAGAGTATTTTCCGTTGAATATTTGCCCGGACAGTTTGATCAAAGGGCAGATTCTGCAGAGCAGTGTGTTAAGCTCCTTAATGAGAATGAGGAGCCTATTATCCGCTCAGCAACCACATATGTTCTGTCCGGAGATATAACAGATGAGGATTTTGACAGGATAAAGGCTTATTGTATAAACCCGGTGGATTCCAGAGAGACAGACGAAGTAAAGCCAAAGACCTTGGTCACAAGCTTTGAAGAGCCTGACGATGTTGAAATTCTTACAGGCTTTAAAGATATGAATAAGGATGAGTTGGAGAAATTATATTATTCGCTTAATCTGGCTATGACAATGGCTGATTTTACTCATATACAGAATTATTATAGGAATGAGGAAGACAGAGATCCCACCATGACGGAGATACGTGTTTTTGACACCTATTGGTCGGATCATTGCAGACATACAACATTTTTGACAGAACTTAAAAATATTGAGTTTGAGGAAGGCTATTATTCTGAGCCAATCAAAGCTGCGTTTAAAAATTATACAGCTGACAGGGAAAAGCTTTATAAGGATCGTGATGACAAGTACATTTCACTTATGGATATTGCAATTATTGCGATGAAAAAGCTAAAAGCCGACGGAAAGCTTGAGGACATGGAAGTATCGGATGAAATCAATGCCTGTTCTATCATTGTACCTGTAGAGATTGACGGCAAGACAGAAGAATGGCTGCTATTATTCAAGAATGAGACACACAACCATCCAACAGAGATTGAGCCATTTGGAGGGGCAGCCACTTGTCTTGGTGGTGCAATACGTGATCCCCTGTCGGGAAGAGGTTATGTATATCAGGCGATGAGAATTACCGGAGCTGATGATCCAACCAAGCCTATAGAAGCTACTATGAAAGGAAAGCTTCCACAGAGAAAGATCTGTACGGAGGCGGCATATGGCTACAGCTCCTATGGGAATCAGATTGGCTTACCTGCCGGACTTGTTGATGAGATATACCATCCGGGTTATGTTGCAAAGAGGATGGAGTTAGGTGCTGTCATGGCAGCTGCACCAAGAAGATATGTTGTTCGGGGAACCTGTGAACCCGGAGATGTTGTTATACTCATGGGCGGCAGAACCGGTAGAGATGGTATCGGCGGAGCAACCGGTTCCTCCAAGATTCATACTACGCAGTCAATTGAAACCTGCGGAGCCGAGGTTCAAAAGGGTAATCCTCCTACTGAGCGTAAGCTTCAGAGATTATTCAGAAGACCTGAGGTAAGTACTCTTATAAAGAAATGTAATGACTTTGGTGCAGGCGGTGTGTCCGTAGCAATAGGTGAACTGGCTGATGGACTCAATATTAATCTCGATAAGGTGCCTAAAAAATACGCAGGCTTAGATGGAACCGAGCTGGCAATATCAGAATCTCAGGAGAGAATGGCTATCGTAGTGGATCCGAGGAATGCAGATAAGATGCTTGCCTATGCTGAAGAAGAGAATCTGGAAGCTGTAGTAGTTGCTTATGTTACAGAAAGCAAAAGACTGGTTATGCAGTGGAGAGGAAAACAGATTGTTAATATATCAAGAGCATTTCTTAATACCAACGGAGCCCATCAGGAAGCTTCTGCCTATGTATCCTTACCGAAGCCTGAGGATAATTATCTTAAGAGCGGTGCATTTGCTTTTCAGAAAGATAATAAAGATATAAAGGATAAATGGCTTAAGGTTTTATCTGACTTGAATGTATGCTCTAAAAAGGGACTGGTGGAAATGTTTGACAGCACTATAGGTGCATCGACAGTTACCATGCCTTATGGTGGAAAATATCAGTTATCGCCAATTCAAACCATGGTGGCAAAACTGCCTGTCCTTAAAGGAAAATGCAGTACTGTATCAATGATGAGTTATGGTTTTGATCCGTATCTTTCAAGCTGGTCGCCCTTCCATGGAGCGGTATATGCAATCATATCTTCTGTAGCAAAGATAGTAGCATCAGGCGGCGATTATTCAAAGATCAGATTCTCATTCCAAGAGTATTTTAAGAAGCTTGGTGATGATGCAAAGCGTTGGGGTGAGCCTTTGACAGCCCTTCTTGGTGCATATGATACACAGATGAAGCTTGGACTTCCTTCAATCGGAGGAAAGGACAGTATGTCCGGTACTTTCAATGATATTGATGTGCCTCCGACATTAGTATCATTTGCAGTAAACACTGCCAAAGCAGAGGATATTATAACAACAGAATTAAAAAATCCGGGTAATATACTTGTAAGATTTGGCATACGAAGAGATTCATATGACCTTCCAATATATGAGCATTTAAAAGCCTTATATAAGAATATATATAAGCTGATGCAGGATAAGAAGGCAGTTTCGGCTTATGCAATTGGATTTGGAGGAATTGTTGAAGCAATAAGTAAGATGGCATTTGGTAATAAGCTTGGAGTTATAATCGATGCAAAGCTTAACGCAGAAGAATTATTCCTTCCGGACTATGGAAGTCTTATTATTGAAATGACGAAAGAGGATGCAGATGGTTTATCTGATTATGGATTTTCTTCAGATGACTATGATGTAATAGGTGTGGTTACGGACGATGATGTAATCAGATATGGCAGTACGAGCATAGCAATAGAAGAAGCGTGTTCATCTTGGATGCAGACCTTAGAGGATGTATATCCAACCCGTACCGATAACAGCTATGAGAAATTTGACACAAAGCTTTATGACGCAAAGAAAATATATGTTGCCAAGAATAAAGTTGCAAAGCCTAAAGTGTTTATCCCGGTATTTCCCGGTACTAATTGTGAGTATGATACAATAAAAGCCTTTGAAGCTGCCGGTGCAGATGTGGAGTCTTTGATTTTCGCAAATAATAATGCTGATAATATTCTAAATTCCGTAGAAGTCTTTGAAAAAGCCATAAGGAAGTCTCAGATTCTTATGTTCTCCGGCGGATTTTCAGCAGGAGATGAACCGTATGGCTCAGGCAAATTCATAGCAACTGTATTTAGAAATGATAAGATTAAGAAGGCAGTCGACGACCTGCTAAATAACCGGGACGGTCTTATCCTCGGAATATGTAATGGCTTCCAAGCATTAATAAAGCTGGGACTTGTCCCATATGGAGAAATCAGACCTCAGAGTGAGGATTCACCGACTCTGGTTACTAACAGGATAGGACGTCATGTATCAAAGGCTGTATACACCAAGGTGGTAAGTAATGCATCACCATGGCTGATGAAAGCAGAGCTTGGAGGTATATATACTTTACCCGCTTCTCATGGAGAAGGAAGATTTGTAGCAAATAAAGAATGGATAGACAGATTATTTGAAGCAGGTCAGGTGGCAACACAGTATGTAGACCCGGACGGCAATCCAACCATGGACGATAACTATAATCCTAATGGTGCCTACTATGCAATAGAGGGTATAACCAGTCCGGACGGAAGAGTCCTTGGAAAGATGGCTCACTCCGAAAGATTCGGTGATTCAGTTGCTATCAACATAACCGGTAATCAGAATCAGCTTATATTCGAATCAGGAGTATCATATTTTAGAGGATAAGTATTTAGTTAATCAGGCAATATTTTGTGTAAACAGTAATTGCATGCAAAACCCTTTTCATATAAGGGAGAAGACAGCTGGTTGTGTTATACGGACCAACTGCCTTCTCCCAAAATTTTTATATTAATAGCGGATTCAACCCATATCTTATCCAGATCTTAGACGGTGGGCAAAGCAAATTTGATTGTTATTCCTGTATCTGACATTCATAAGGATCCTTATCATCGCGAAATCCCTTGAATACAGGCTGACGAAGCATTCCCTTTTCATTGGGCATATAACTGACCACACAAACCATTATAGGCTTTAGCCATATAGCATTCTCATTGCCCGGTGGTGTAACAGCAAAGGGCGAATGCGGAATGGTTTCCAATTTCATTAGATTCCACCGGCTGACACCCATGGTTACATGACCTTGATAGATCAGGTCACTGCCCTTATACTGACCGAGTACAATACTTGTGATGCCCTTCTCCTTAATAATATAGCCACATACAACAAAGTCTTTGTCCGCTAAGAATTTGAATTTAATCCAGTCTTTAGTGCGTTTATCATAATAATATCTGCTATCACATTTCTTTGCTATTACACCTTCAAGCTTCTGTGCTTTTGAGGCTTCAAAAAGTTCTATGCCTTTTTCGAAAATATATCTGCTTACGGCAAGCTCCGGTGATTCAACCACAATATCGGATAATACTGCTTTACGTTCCAGAAGGGGCAGGTTGGTAAGCTCCTTGTCTTTAAGATAGAGGATATCATAAGCAACATAAGAGGCCGGATATTTGTCAGAGGATATCTGTATTTTAAATAAATTCGAGGTAAGAGCCCTCTTTTGAAGCTCAAAGAAATCAGGAACACCGTTTCTTAGAATAACAAGCTCTCCGTCAAGTATACAGCGCTCCTTAACATTTTTATATATATGAGTAAGTTCCGGAACCTTAGGAAGTAATCGTAAGTTTCTTTTATTTCTCAATTCGGTTTCTTTGATTTTAATATCAAGATAAGCTATGCACCTAATCCCATCAAGCTTCAGCTCATAAATCCAATTAGGATTGTTAAATGGTTCGGTCATTTCAGATATCAGCATAGGTTTAATATTCTTCTTTTCAAAGATATCCATTATGCGGTACCTGTTTTCTGCAGTTTAGACATTTCAATGGTTCTTTGTAGGGCTTCCATCAAATCAATAACATTACTTGGCTCGGAGGTATCTGCCGCAACGATATCCTCTCCCCGTATTTTTTTCAATATGGCATCTCTAAGTCTTTCCTGATATTCATCCTTATATGCTGAAGCGTCAAATGGCTTGGTTAGAGAATTAAGCAGCGTCCTTGCCATGTTTATCTCGGCTTCATTTAATTCAACCTTTGGAATCTGCTTGGGTATAGGATTTATTTCATCATGATAGAATAAGGTTTTTGCAATCATCCCCTGCTCGGTTGGATAAAGAACAATAAGATTTTCCTTAGTACCGATAACAGTCTTAGCCAGGGCAACCTTGGCTTCCGAGAGCATAACGACTCTTAAAAGCTCAAATGCTTTTTCAGCACCCGGCTCAGGAATAGCGTAATAATTCTTCTCATAGTAAATCTGATCAATCTCCGGAAGATTTACAAATTGTATAATATGAATGGTTTTGTCTTTTTTGGTCTTAATTTTTTCCAATTCATCCTTAGTCATCACCACATATTTACCTGCCTCATACTCATAACCTTTAATGATATCATCAGATGTTACTTCTTTATTACAGCTCGGGCAGTACTTTTTATATTTTACCCGTTCTTTAGTATCCTTACATAGCTGGTTAAATCGAATATCATTATCCCTTGTTGTAGTATACAGACCGACCGGTATATACAGCAGACCCAGAGAGATAGCTCCTTTATGTGATACTCCCATATGCATTCTCCATTCCTACTTGAATATGTTTTTACCGTTAAGGCATATTACAAATGTTTTTAACAACAAACCAATAATATTATTATTGCATGAAAACGGTAAAATAATACTGTGTCATACAGTTGAACGATAGTAAATTTAACACTCTTTTGTATGTTATTCATAATATGTAATGTGAATATATTACAGAAAGAGGTAAACGTATTGAAGAGTGATAATAATAAGCATGAGACCCACAATATGCAGGAATCAATGAGATGTCAGCAGATCTTTCCGGGGATTCCGGGCATTGGATCGCCGGGGCAAAGACAGCCAACCCCTCCGAGACAGGAGCGGATAGGTCCGCCCTCACAGCCACCGTCAGCACCTCCCGCCTTCACCCCACAGCTTCCAAGCGAAGAAGAGCAGCAATTGTTTTCCGGACCTCGAGGCTTTATGGGATCTGATAGCAGAAGAATATTTGATTTTCGCAGGCGTACTAGAAATTTGCGTAACTGTATGAACAGATTTACTTATATTTGGTTAATCAATGGCAGCAATTTTTGGTTCTATCCGATATTTGTAGGACGCAACAGTATAGAGGGTTTCCGTTGGCGAAGGAACAGATGGGAGTATGACAGACTCCTTACTAACAGAATATTATTTCATTTATGCTTTTAGCCTGATATGTACCCCGATTTGTAAATCTATAAATAAGATGTTACATATCGGGGTATATGTTCTTTCTGCCTGGCAGCTTTTCTTATTGAGATTAATATCGAAATTTAGTATAATATGGTAGATAAGAGAGAAAAATGCGATAAGATAGTATCAAGTGAATAGAAATGAGGTTCATACCATGATGAAGCAGGGCATGAATAGTCAGAGGAGTATAGTAACGGCGTTAAGAAGAAATACTGAAGAAAAAGAAATTCTTGCGAGAGTTATTGAACTTTTTCCTTATCCAATTCAGATATTTTCTCTTGACGGAACCGCAAGACTCATTAACAAAGCCACTTTGGATATGATAGGCATAAAAAATGTGGACTCTCATATAGGAATATATAATGTTTTTGAGGATCCCTTCGTAATTGAGCTTGGTTTTATGGATAAGGTAAAACAAGTTTTGGAGGGCAAAACGGTGTATATTAATAATTATAATGCACCCTACCAGGATATGAAGAAGTATTATAACTTAGAGGATAGGAATATTCAGACCATAAACCTGGATATAACATGCTTTCCTTTAAAGGATGAGAATGGTGTGATGGAATATTTTGTAGCCATTTTTATCTTCAAAGAAATATATCGTGGAAAAAAAGAAATAGATTGGGGAAGGCGATATATAGAAGAAAATTGGCAAAAGCCTTTTAATGCCAATGAAATTGCAAAGGCAGCATGTTTAAGCAAGGTTCATTTTACAAAGTTATTTAAAAAGCATGTTGGTGTAACACCTCATGAATATTATACTAATTATAAAATAAGCAAATTAAAAGAGAAGCTTCTTGACACAAATCTTACTATTGCACAGGCGTTTTCTGAATGCAATCTTGATTATAACGGTCATACTGCAAGAATATTTAGAGAAAAGGTTGGGATATCACCTTCTTCTTACAGAAAACTTTATATGTAAAGATATTTTATATTATTTTTTTGGCATCGGGTATATGGGGATAAATGAAGGGCTCATCGTACAATGAGCCCTTCATGAGTTTAATAAAAAAATGGAGCCAAAGGGATTCGAACCCATGACCTTTCGCACGTCAAGCGAACGCTCATCCCAGCTGAGCTATGGCTCCAAGTGGAGCATAGGGGATTCGAACCCCTGACCCCCACACTGCCAGTGTGATGCGCTCCCAGCTGCGCTAATGCCCCAGTAATATAAAGTATAGCAAAACCAGAAAAAAAGTCAATTAATTTATTTGGGTTATAAACGGGAATAAATGGCTGAAATATGTTATGATTACTGCAACCTCGGTAATCAGACTGCTCTAAGAGAACACTTTTTTGGAAAAAATTCCTGAATTCTTAAAATTTCTTTAAATCTTATTATATGACTTCAAATTTCGATAATATATGATAAAATAATATAGTGATTTGAGGCAATGTTAAAGTCAAATATTACATTAATCGTGCAGGTGGAAAAATTAATATTTTTATTATAGTAGAAAAGAGGTTTATATGAAGGATAAAAATACAGAGGAACTGCTAAAGAAGCAAGTTCTTGATATAATGGAAGAAGATAAAAAATCCGGAGCAGATAAAGGGAAAAAAACAGATAAGAAGGGTAGAAAGAAAAAGCATAGGCTGCTTAAGATACTGGGAATAACTTCACTTGTAATACTTGCCTTGCTTTTATTTGTTGTGGGAACAAAGCCCGGAAGAAGTATTATTTATAAGGTTGCAAGCAAATATGTGTATAAAAATGTACAGCATGGCACTCCGGATGAAAAGGACCGGGAGGTTATAAACAGAAGAAAGCCATCCGAGAACGTTGTAGGGGAAGACCATATATATAACTATCTGATATTTGGTATTGAAGAAATCGGCGGTGCAAGAAATACTGATGCCATGCTTATAGGTACTATTGATACAAAGGAAGGCAAGCTTAAGCTGACCTCACTCCTTAGAGACAGCTATGTTGAGATACCGGGATACAAAGCTAATAAGCTGAATTCGGCTTATGCAAAGGGTGGCGCTGATTTGTTAATAGAAACTATAGAGAAGAACTACAAGATCCGGATTGACGGATATGCCTCGGTGAACTTTGAAGCTTTTGAGAAAATAGTGGATTTATTAGGCGGGGTTGATATTGAGTTGGGTAAGGAGGAGGCAAAATACCTCAATAAGACCAATTATATTTCTAAGAAGTCTAACAGAAATGTTGTTCCCGGTGTTAACAGATTGAATGGCAATCAGGTTATGGGATATGTAAGAGTTAGAAAGGTTAAGACTCTGGGAGGAGCCAATTATGATTACGGCCGTGTTGTACGGCAGCAGAGAGCTTTGGCTGCTATGTTTGACAGCCTGATGTCATCCAGAAACATCCTTAAGATAATACCTATCGTTTCCCAAGCCTTAAGCTATGTAACAACGGACTTGGATCAAAAGCAGATAGAAAAAATGATGGAAGCTGTTATTGAGAATAAGATGACTGACATAGAGACTTTTAGAGTTCCTGTGGATGGAGCATTTGAGGCACCTAAAAAATATAATGGTATTGGTTATCCTATAATTATCGATTGGGAGACCAACAGGATAGAGCTGTACAAATTCATTTACGGACACACCGAGGAGGAAGCTGCAGCAGCTTTGAAAAAGGTTGGTGGTTGATAGGCAGGGAGGAGATAAATATGGAGAAAGGTAAGAAAAATTACAAGAATCCAATAATACGAATGCTGATCAATATTAAAGAAAATGATAAGAGTATATTCGTGTTATGTGCCATATATTCATTGGCAGTGCTTGCGCTGCCATTTTTTAAAGTTGCCCTGCCAAAGGTCTTAATCGACTACTTAACAGGTCTTAGACCCCGGTTATGGGGAATAATATGGATTGTTGCCGTTTTCTGCCATAGCAAGAGCACTTTATAAGGAAGCTTCCCTAGTAATACTTGATGAACCTACTTCGGCACTTGATCCTATTACGGAGGGTCTTTATTATAAGCTTTTCAGTTCCTAGGCTTCTAATTACAGGATTGAAGCTGAGACCGGGTATTGACCGAACAGACCTGCCAAAAAGTAACCTGCCATTTGATGATTTGCCTTGACAGCAAATTTCAGAAAAGTTAGACTATATTTGTTGATATTCTCTATACAAATATAATATAATAATGAAGTGTTGTATCAATATGAAATTTTATCAATCTGAAAGGAGTGCATAAAGAAGATGGATGCTGACGGTAGTTGTTGCAGCAGAACATTTATACTAACAAAATTAAAAAGCATAACTCAGATGCATCCGTTTTTTGTTGATGCTTCAATCATGTAATGCCTTACTCCTGCTGAATATGGCGGAGAGTATCAGACATGATACTTGAGTTATGCTTAGTAGGAGGTAGAAAAATGGCAAAAATATCAGACTTTGAAAAAGAAATAATGGATATGATTGAGCAAAAAAGGTACAAAGCACTCAAGGAAAGAATCTCGGATATCAATCCCTATGATCTTGCTATGCTTCTGGGTAATTTTCAAGAGAGAAGTATAATACTGTTGTTCAGACTTTTACCTAAGGATCTTGCAGCCGACACATTTGTTGAGATGGACACGGAGCAGCAGAAGACTCTAATCGACAGCTTCTCTGACAAAGAGCTTAAGGAAGTTATTGACGAGCTTTATATTGATGATATGGTAGATATCGTTGAGGAGATGCCTGCCAATGTAGTAAAGCGAATTCTTAAAAATTCCACAGATAATACCCGCAAAACAATAAATCAGATATTAAACTACCCGCAGGATTCGGCGGGGAGCATAATGACTACTGAGTTTGTCAGTCTGCGTTCCAGTATGACCATATTTGATGCTATTTCCAAAATACGAAGAATCGGACTTGACAGCGAAACAATTGATGTATGCTACGTAACCGATAATGTGAATCATTTGATTGGCTATATTACTTTAAGGACTATTATTCTTTCTGATGACAGCAAAACCATTGAAGAATTAATGGACAGAAATGTAATCTATGTGAACACATTTGAAGATCAGGAAGAAGTAGCCAACATGTTCGGTAAATATGATCTGACAGTTATACCGGTGGTAGACAATGATAATAGAATGGTTGGTATTGTAACCATTGACGATGCTTGGGATGTATTGGAGAAGGAGACTACTGAGGACATAGAAATCATGGCAGCTATTACGCCTTCCGACACCCCATATCTTAAGAAAACAGCCTTTGACATATGGAAAAGCCGAATGCCTTGGCTTCTTGTACTTATGATTTCAGCTTCATTTACAGGTATGATAATAACCGGTTTTCAGGATGCATTAAAGAAATATGTAATTCTCACAGCATATATCCCTATGCTGATGGATACAGGCGGTAACTCGGGAAGTCAATCCTCTGTTACAATTATTCGTGGACTGTCATTACAGGAGTTGGAGTTTAAGGATATATTTAGGGTTCTTTGGAAGGAATCCAGAGTAGCAGTATTAAGCGGAGTAACCTTATCTGTGTTTAATTTTATTAAGCTTTTGCTGTTTGACAAGGTTGGACTTAGCGTGGCTTTGATAGTAAACATCACACTGCTGTTAACCGTACTTGTAGCTAAAACAGTTGGCTCCACTCTTCCAATGATAGCAAAAAAAATTGGCTTCGATCCTGCTGTAATGTCGGCACCTTTCATAACCACCATAGTAGATGCAATATCGCTTATATTTTACTTCTGCATAACCACCATAATTTTGTAATGGTGCATCGCAGTTGAACATCGTAATGGAACATTGTTTTGGAACATTATAACCGTAATGGTACAATTAGTTACATATTACAAAATTATTTACTGATTGTAACATTTCTGTAATGGTGCCTGACACCATGAACAAGGAGGTAGAAAAATGATTCTAAATGAAACATTTACATTGAAGAATGGCGTAAAGGTACCGAAGCTTGGGCTTGGGACCTGGCAGATTCCGGACGGAGATGAGGCATATAATTCTACAAAATGGGCACTGGAGGCGGGGTATAGACATATAGATACAGCCATGGCATATGGAAATGAAGCCAGTGTCGGAAGGGCGATAAAGGATTCGGGCATACCCAGGGAAGAGATTTTTGTTACAACCAAGCTTCCGGCTGAGAATAAAGGCTATGATGTGGCACATGCGTGCTTCAATAAATCATTGAAGGCTTTGGGCTTGGATTATATTGATCTGTATCTTATTCATGCACCCTGGCCGTGGAGCAAGATGGGACTGGATTGTACTCAGGGTAATGTGGAAAGCTGGAGAGCATTTGAAGAAATTTATGAAAGCGGCAGGGTAAAAGCTATCGGTATATCCAATTTTGAGCCGAAGCATATTGAGTCGATACTTGCAATGTGCAAATATGTACCTATGGTAAATCAGATTCGCTTTCATATAGGAGACAGGCAGGAGGAAGTGGTAGATTACTGTAATAAGCATGAAATATTAATTACTGCGTACTCCCCTTTGGCAACCGGCAGAATTCTTAATAACAAAGCGATTGTAGAAATGGCAGCAAAATATAAAGTAACCACCGCACAGCTTTGCATCAGATACTGTCTGCAAAAAGATATGGTTGTTATTCCTAAGTCAACAAAAAAGGAACGGATAATATCAAATGCAGAGGTTGATTTTATTATTGATAATGATGATATGCTGTTTCTGGATAGATTATAAATACATGATATAGTAGAATCGATACATAACCTGGCA
>DUQV01000008.1 GCA_012837605.1 Clostridiales bacterium
GGAACCCCGAAGAAATCATTAAAGTTGGTGCATTAATTATAAATCAATACGGGGTTGCTGTTTGGAGCGTTCCTCACTCATACAGTTACTATTTCTATGGCAAACAAGATAGCAACATGTGGCTTCATAGTGATGTAATGGAAGCTCGCAATATTGAAAATCACTTAATCACCAACGGTAATGTTCCTCATAAATATATACAGACAATGAATACTTAAGCCCCATCTGATGCTCTATATCAAACAACTCGCTTGCTATTTCAGCCGGATGGTTATCATAGCTCGAAAGTTCGCTCGAGCCATGATGCTCGTTTTCACCAAGGGAGAGGGTTTCCATGTCATCTATAATGTCCTGATGCCTTTCTCTATGATGCTCCAATAAATGCTTATAGTGGTTCATGCTTTTTTTGTCCATATGTTATACCTTTCGTGAGTAATTCTTAAATTAATAATAATTATTATTAGTTTTATTAATATTTCACGAATTGGGGGAAAAAATACTTGGTTTTGTTGAGCCGGATTTATCACCCAAATATTTGGGATAGCAGTAATATATAAACTATAAAAGGAAGGGTTTGTTTAGAAAAAAAGTAATGTGGTATAACTTTTATAAAGTTCCAATTAATAGTGTAAAGATTGAGAGAGATTATGTATATGAAAGACTATACCCAGTCGCAAAGACACATCATGATATATAAAATTCTAAGTGAGAACCCTGATGGGATGAATATTAACTCCATACATAATATCCTAAAGAGATATGGATATAATGTTTCCGAAAGGACAATCCGCAGAGATATGCATTGTTTGAGTAGAATTTTACATATTTCTGAAACCGATACCAGACCGGTATCCTATGTTCTAAAAGAAATAGTCATTAATAATATGAACATGAGTTTTAATAATCTTCAGGCTATAAGGTTAATCCAGGAATTAATTAAACCATACCAACATTTAGATGTCGGGCTTAATGCAGAGAGATTGATGCAAAAAGTTCTTGAATGTTTGCCTACAGATCAGAAAAACTGGCTTCAACATAATTCTCCATTACTACAAGTAAACCTAAGTGAGCTTGTAAATGAAAATGACTATGATCCAGATATTAAAAATATCGTCGAACAAGCAATCTTAACAGAAAAATGTATAAAGATTAAGTATTACTCCTTTCACAACAATACAACTCAGATTCGTACTATCGAACCGTATTTTATTGAAATAAGTGAAGGTTGTTTTCATCTCTGGGCTTATTGTCATAAAAGAAGTGAAATAAGAGACTTCAGATTATCTCGTATATTATCTGCGGAGATGACCTCAAAAAAATATGTTCGTAAAGAAGAATTACTAGATATAGCTTTGAGCAACAGATTCGAAAATATGAGCGGGCGTGAAGCTGTTTTGATCAAACTTAAGTTCAAGGGTTTTTCTACACGGTATGTAAAAGAATATTATTCTAAACGTGCTGACAAGTTAGAAGACTGTAACGATGGATCAGTTATTTTTGAACTAAATGTTGCTATAACACCAGAAATAAAGCGATGGATTTTAGGATTTGGGTCTGGAGTAGAAGTCCTGGAACCAGCCGATTTAAGAGAAGACATAAGAAAAAAGGCATTTAAGATGCTAAGTGTTTATGAGAAATAAGGGGTTAATAACTTATATTTAACAAAAATGTAATAATTGTAATGAAGCTAGTGACATGGGGTGTCACGAGTGGGTGGTATAGTAAAAATATATTACTAAAAATAGTATAAACAAATAAAGCGATAAACAACAGATTAACAATAGATAGACAAATAAAGAAAACTAACTAGAAAAAACAATAATCTGCAATATGCAGATTATAGGTGCACACAATGTGCGGAACGGTTAAACCGACGATTTGAATAAATTTTTATTTGAACTCGTAGTGTAATTTATAGGATAGTAACCTATGAATATATAATTACATATTTACAAGGAGATGTCAATATGAAAAGCGAATATTTTTTAGGGTTGGATATTGGAACTAATTCGATCGGATATGCAGTAACAGATTTAGAATATGAACTTAAAAAGTTTAATAATAAGGCAATGTGGGGTTGTCATGTGTTTGAAGAGGGCAAACAATGTGCTGAAAGGCGTATGTTTCGCTCAGCAAGAAGGCGTTTGAATAGAAAAAAGCAAAGAATTCAATTAGCGAGAGAAATATTTGCAAAAGAAATTGCCAAGGTTGACAATGATTTCTATATACGAATAGATGAGAGTGCTTTATTAAAAAGGGATAAAACAACGGATAGTAAATATTCACTATTTAATGATACAACCATGACTGATAAAGAATATCATGAGCGATTTCCAACGATTCATCATTTAATAATGTATCTTATTGAAACAAAAGAAAGACCGGATATAAGATTAGTGTATTTGGCTGCAGCCTACATCTTATCTCATCGTGGACATTTTTTAATTGATGCACCTAAAGATGCAATAGCTGAAGTTATTTCATTCGATAAAGTATATGCGGATTTTAATAATTATTTAGTTGAAGGTGAGATACCATCAAATTGGAGTTTTGACATAAAAGATGAACTTGGAAATATCCTCAAAAGTAAAGTTGGGATAAAAGAAAAACAAAAGAGAATCAAAGAATTAGTATTTAAAGATATTAAAAGAATTGATAAAGATCAAGAGGCAATTATTAAAGCTATATCAGGTGCCAAATTTAATTTATCAGACTTATATAATAACGAAGAATATAAGGAGTTGGAGTATAATAGTATTTCTTTACAGGATAGCGAAATTGACGCTAAAATTATCTCGATAGGTGAGATGATTAATCAGGAAGACTTTGAATTAATTATGAGAGTAAAAGCTTTGTATGATTGGTCATTGCTGGCCGACATACTTAAAGGCGAAGAATATATTTCAAAGGGGAAAATTGCTTTATATGAACAACATAAAAAGGATCTAAAGCTGCTAAAGTATCTAGTAAAATCTTACAAACCGGACAAATATGATGAAGTATTCAAGTTTTCCAAGAAAAATCTCCATAACTATACAGCATATTCAGGTAATTTCAAGTCATCCTGCAATGACCCTAAGGAGGATAAGCTCTCTTTAACAAAAACAACTAACAAAAACTTCTGTGATTATTTAAAGAAAATATTTAAAGATATTAGTGTAAAAAGCGAAGATAATGAACAATATGATGATTTTAAAGCAAGACTTGAAATAGATAATGCTTTTATGCCTAAACAAGTCCATACAAATAACGGTGTTATTCCATACCAGTTATATAGATACGAGTTGAAGGCTATTCTAGAAAATGTAAAAACCCACTATGCTTTTTTATCAGAGAAAGACGAAGATGGATTGAATGCTATTGAAAAGCTACTTTCAATTATTGAATTTAGGATTCCATATTATGTAGGACCATTAAATAATTATCATGGGGAATTTTCATGGATAAAAAGAAAAGCAGAGGGTAAAATTTTACCATGGAATTTTAATGATAGGGTAGATCTTGAGAAAAGTGAAGAAGCATTTATTAGAAGAATGACTAATAAATGTACATATCTTGCCGGGGAAGATGTGCTTCCCAAATACTCATTATTATACAGTAAGTATATGGTTTTAAATGAAATAAACTCTATTAGAATTGATAATGTTCCGATATCAGTAAACATTAAACAAAAGTTATACAAAGATTTGTTTGAGAACAGCAGGAGAAAGGTTACCAAAAAAAGACTTCAAGATTGGTTTTTAAGCAACCAATTAATCAGTGAAAATCAAGAAATAAGAGGAGTTGATGAAGAAATCAAATCATCTTTAAGATCTTTTCATGACTTCAAGCAAATGCTGGTAAACGGTATCTTAAATGAAGCTCAGGTTGAAGAATTGATTTTTAGGATATCTATAACGACAGATAAACAAAGATTACGCATATTTATTAAATCAAAATATCCTACACTGTCAGAGCCAGATATTAAGAAAATACTGAGTTTTAACTACAGTGGATACGGAAGGCTATCTAAAAAACTGCTAACTGAGATAGAGGTATTCATGCCTCAGGTAGAAAACGATACTAGTATTATAGGTGCACTATGGAACACAAATTACAATTTGATGCAACTATTATCTCAAGAATTTAAGTTTATAAATAAAATAGATAATCATAATGCTTTATACTACCAACAAAATCCATCTAATATAGATTCAAAACTAGATGAAATGTATATATCAAATGCAGTGAAGCGACCAATCTTTCGTACGATTGACATTGTAAAAGAGATAAAAAGTATAATGAAAAAAGATCCTAAGAAGGTATTTATTGAGGTAGCAAGGCAAAAACAAGAAAAAAAGCGAACAAAGTCTAGAAAAGATAGTTTAAAAGATCTTTATAAAGGCTTAGAACAAGAGTACAGAGAGGAGTGGAGCAAACGACTTGAAAATGTATCAGATGATAAATTAAAGAGCGACAGATATTATCTATACTATATGCAACTTGGAAAATGTATGTATACTGGAAAGGAAATTAGCTTACATCAGCTTATGGATAACACATATGACATAGACCATATATATCCCCAATCAATAGTAAAAGATGATAGTATACATAATAATAAGGTATTGGTTGACAGTAGTATAAATAGGATTAAATCAAACAACTTAATAATGCCAGAGATTCAGGAAAGAATGACAGGCTATTGGAATATGCTTGCTTCAAAAGGATTAATCACCAAGGAAAAATTGTTTCGATTAACAAGGAAAAACACCTTTACAGATGAAGAACTAGTAGGTTTTATTAACAGGCAGCTTGTTGAAACGCGACAATCAACGAAGGCCATTGCTAGAATCATTAATGATATTTTTCCGAATGCAGAAGTTGTATATGTAAAAGCCGGACTAGTAAGTGATTTTAGGCATCAATATGATATGCTCAAATCAAGAGATGTTAATGATTTACATCATGCTAAGGATGCTTATTTAAACATAGTAATGGGTAATGTTTATAATGTTAGATTTACAAAGAACCCTTTGAATTTTATTAAATCAAAAGAAA
>DUQV01000061.1 GCA_012837605.1 Clostridiales bacterium
GAAAGAATACGCCGACATTTGGCTGTATCCTGATAACCAAGAGATTAGGCTCCTGAATATTGCTGTCTTTAAAATATAAAATATTCGGCAAATCCTTAAACTGAATTACGATTTCAGCACCGTAGGTTCCAAGTCTTTTTCCCGTTCTTATATAAAACGGTGTACCGGCCCATCGAAAATTATTAATATGCAGCTTCATCGCAACTAAGGTCTCTGTATTGGAATCCTTAGGTATGTTTTCCTCTTCTCTGTATCCTACTACAGGATTACCGTCGATAACACCCTTTCCATATTGACCAAAGACAACATTTTCCCTCAAAAATTCCGGTGTAATATCCTCTATAGCCTCTATAACCTTAAGCTTTTCCGTACGAATAGAGTCAGTCTTAAGATTAACAGGCGGCTCCATAGCCACAAGCGACAGTATCTGCATAATATGATTCTGCACCATATCACGCATGGCTCCGGAATTCTCATAATAGTTACCTCTGCTCCCGACTCCGAGTTTCTCTGTCAAAGAAATCTGTATATTATCAATAAATCTATTATTCCAAATAGCCTCAAAAATCGAATTTGAGAATCTAAGAACCATAATATTCTGTATCATTTCTTTTCCAAGATAATGATCAATCCTGTATATGCTCTTCTCATCAAAAACTTCAAGCAGCTTTTGATTCAGCTGTCTGGCGGTTTTAAGGTCTTTGCCAAATGGCTTCTCAATAACAAGCCTGCTCCATGAGCTTTCCTTCCTGGCCATATCTGCAATATGCAGCCCATGAACAATAGTCTCAAAATATTCAGGTGCTACCGCCAGATAATATATTCTGTTACTTTTCGTATTTGCTTTCTCATCTATTTCCTCAAGATACTTCTTTAGCATAAGATACCCGTCATATTCCCTAAAGTCAAAGCGATAATATGTTATCATATCATTCAGCCGAGACCATATACTTTCATCCACCTTATTTCTGGAATGTTTCTCAACAGAAGCCCGTATCTCCTTCTTATACTCCTCTTCAGTCTTATCCCTTCTTCCAATTGACACCACCCGAAAATTCTCCGGTACCAATCCGTCAAGAAGCATATTATATAAGGCAGGCATCAGCTTCCTATGAGTCAGATCACCTGTCCCGCCAAAAATCACAAGAATCGCTGACAGGTCTTTATCATTTCTTATCATATTACACCTCCTCATAAATGGTGACAGGCACCATTACGAATTTATTACAAAAACGAATCGTAGTTAACATTTTTGTAATGGTGCCTGTCACCATTACAAAAATGTTACCATTCAGTATGAAAAACTCCTTCTTTATCTATACGCATATACGTATGGGCTCCGAAGTAGTCCCTTTGTGCCTGAAGCAGATTCATCGGCAGCTCTGCACTGCGATAGCTGTCGTAGTATGCCAAAGCACTGGAAAATGCGGGTGCAGATATGCCATAAGAAATGGCGGTACTTAGGACGGCTCTCCAGTCCTTCTGATATTCTTTGAGTATGTCTTTAAAGTAATCTGCCAAAAGAAGGTTGACTAAGTCCTTCTTCTGAGAATAGGCTTCCATGATTTTATTGAGAAATTGAGCACGGATTATACATCCACCACGGAAGATTTTTGCGATATATCCAAGATCAAGTCCCCAATTATACTGCATATCGGCGGCACGCATCAAGCTAAAGCCCTGAGCATATGCACATATCTTGCCGGCATACAATGTTCTTCTGACTGCTTCTATGAACGTATCCGCTTCCTCTTTTGAAAACTTTGTTTTTGAGGGAACTGATGATTTATCAGGTTCGGAAAGAACCTTGCTTGCGATTACCCTTTCTTCTTTCATGGACGAAATATATCTTTCATATACGGCTGTGGTTATGGTTGGTGTCGGTACACCAAGCTCAAGCGATACCTGTCCTGTCCATTTGCCGGTGCCCTTCTGACCGGCTACATCGAGAATCATGTCTACCAGATAATTGCCTGTTTCAGGATCCTTCTTTCTGAAAATGTCGGCGGTAATCTCAATTAAATAGCTGTTAAGTTCTCCCTCGTTCCATTTTGAGAATATCTCATAAAATTCCACGGGCGTAAGCCCTAATACCTGCTTTAAAATTGAGTAAGCTTCGACAATCAGCTGCATATCCGCATATTCTATGCCGTTATGAACCATTTTTACGAAATGTCCCGCTCCGTCTTTTCCAATATAGGTGCTGCATGGCTCACCATCAACCTTGGCTGACACATCGTTAAGTACCTTTTCAATCATCCTGTATGCTTCAAGGCTTCCTCCGGGCATTATGGCAGGACCAAATCTCGCCCCCTCTTCGCCACCGGAGATACCCGTGCCAAGATAATGAATATTCTTCTCCTGCAGCATTTTACTTCTCTTCATCGTGTCTATATAATTGGAGTTGCCGCCATCCATAATCAAATCTCCCGGCGAAAGCAGCGGAATGAGCTGCTTAATCATATCATCCACAGCTTTGCCGGCTTTGACCATTAATATAATCCTTCTGGGCTTTTCTAATGAATCCACAAACTCCTCTAATGAATAAGTTCCGACAATTTTCTTATCCTTTGCTTCATTGACCAAATTATTAGTTCTCTCCCCAGACCGGTTATATACAGATACCGAATATCCGTGGTCAGCGATATTCAGTGCCAGATTTTTACCCATAACAGCCAAACCGATCAGACCGATATTTTGCTTTGTCATACGATTTCCTCCTATTCATAAGAAACCTTGATGATGCATCAAGGTTTCGTTATTTAATATAAGATAATATATGCTAGTCTATAATTTTGTATCCGCTGTTTCGGAGCGTTTCAATAACCCTGTCCAAACTGATTTTCTTCAGCTCTGCTCCCTTTTTTAAAGTCATAAATCTTCCTGCCGTATGCAGCATACCCGGCTTTATTATATCAATAAAGCCCAAATCATGCATTATACGGGGCAAATCCTTATGCTCACTGCACAAATCGTAAACACTTTTATTTAAATCGATTATTTTATCTGCCATTTGCTATTCTCCATATATTAATAATATTCTTAAAGAGCAGAGTATGCAATATTCAACTGCAATCTCTTCAATAAAAATATATATTATACGGGAAAATAATACTGTGACAAATATCACAAATCATATAAATGTTACATCATTTTCTCATAGTACAGCTGCTGTAGAAATGAAGCATCATATATAAATTAACTCTTTAGAATACCAGCTCTTCAAATATTTCCTTAACAGTTGTCATCCTGTCCAGACGATATGCATTCTCACCGCAAAATACAAGACCTTCATTAATGTTACCGTTTACCGAATCCACCAATGACTTTGTTATGCAATAAGGAGTATCAGCCGGATTGCAGTGATGCAGGCAATTAAAGCATTTATGAACAGGAATTCTTCCCTCTTTGGTTTTCTTAATAAATGGTGTAAGTATAGCTCTGCCGGGCATACCTACAGGGCTTACAACCACCTCGATATCCTCTTTCTTTGCATTTATATAAGCCTGCTTAAATTCATCGCTTGCATCACATTCCTCTGTTACAACAAATCTTGTCGCTATCTGTACACCATCGGCACCCAATGACAATACATGCTTTATATCTTCACGGTCAAATATTCCTCCTGCAACTATCACAGGAATATCCCTTTGATGTTTTTCTTCAAATTCCTTAACATAATCAACTATCTCTTTTATGATTATATCAAAATCAGCATCGCTCATATTTTCAATCTGTTCTCTTGTAAACCCAAGATGACCGCCCGCCTTCGGTCCTTCAATAACTATAAAGTCCGCTGTTTTATTATATTTTCTGTCCCACATCTTTAATATAACGGATGCAGCCTTTAGGCTGGAAACAATAGGTGCGATTTTCACGTCATATCCCGATATAAGCTCAGGAAGAGTAATCGGAAGCCCTGCTCCGGACACAATCACGTCTGCCCCTGCTTCACAGGCGGCTCTGACATAGCTTTCATATTGTTTGGTAGCTACCATGATATTTACGCCTACTATACCGCCGTCAGCTATGCTCTTTGCCATGTCTATATGCTTCTTAATCGCCTTAAGGTTTGTGGGTATCTGCTGTCTAAAAAATTCAGGCTCGTCATATCCAATCTGTGCGGTGGATATAATACCTATTCCTCCTTCTCTTGCTACCGAACCGGCCAGTCTCCATCTGCTTACTCCGACACCCATTCCCCCTTGAATAATCGGGTATCTGGCCTTAAGATTACCTATAATTAGGGGCTTCATATTCATATTCTTCCTCCAAATTCTCATGTTAAAATACTTTGATTGTCAAACTATTGTTCAAAAAACAATCGGAAATTATACCGATGTCATATTCATTATAATCTCACAGGGATTTGCTGTCAATATATTATAGTATGAACATCCTTATAATGTAGTATTTATTACTACATGTGAATAATGTAAACAAAAACACTAGTGCCTATCTCCTAGTGTTTATAATTGAAATTATATTTAAGAGTTTTCTTACGTATTTTAAAATCCATGCATAAAATAAATATGAACCATTTTAATAATCACTCATCAGATAAATGCAGCGTATGAAACGGTGCAAGCTCAAGTCTTATAAAATACCCTCTGTCATGATGGCACACAGGGCATTCCTTAGGTGCTTCATTTCCCCAATGAATATGACCGCAATTTAAGCACATCCAGCTTGTCTCAACATCTGATACATATAACTTATCATCCTCCAGCAGTTTTGCAAATTTTCCAAACCTGTCTCCATGTATCTTCTCTATCTTAGCAATCATATGAAAAGATGATGCAACCTTATTAAAACCCTCCTCTTTCGCAATATCTCCAAAACTCTTATATACAGGATCATATTCTTCATATTCATTATGTTGTGCCATGCGAAGCAGCTTTGAAACATCCTTGGCGATATCTACAGGATAGGCACCGTCTACATGTATGTTCTCTCCAGCAAGCTCTTTCAGATGTTCATAGAAAATCTCAGCATGCTCCTTCTCCTGATCAGCCGTAAATCTGAAAATGGCTTCAATAACATGATGATGCTCTTTCTTTGCTTGCGAAGCGGCAAAGGTATAGCGATTCCTGGCCTGACTCTCTCCGGCAAATGCTCTCATTAGATTATCTTTGGTCTGACTGTTCTTAAAATCTACTGCCACAGTAATACCTCCTTAGTTATATTCATTTCATAATCCACTGCGATATATAGAAGTATTCCCGTAACATTTATTCATATACATTAGAGTATATTCCCTTTTCCAGTCTTGACCCGAAAACCGGTTTACACGCCTGCTAATTCTTCGATTCTGTCCATGTCAGGAATCAATATTTCCTTGTTATTAAGAGATTGAATTATTCCCTCATTCTCAAGCTGGCTAAGCTTTCTGCTTACTGTTTCTCTGGCTACACCCAGATAATTCGCCATTCCTTCCCTGCTGATAGGAAGATGAATAATGGTTCCTTTCTCATTCTTGGTGCCATACTTTTCTGCAAATTCCAGCAAGATTATACCTATTCTATTGTCCACATTTCTTACGCCGATGCTTTGAAGTGCATTCTCAAGCCTAGTCATCCTATTACCCAGTTCAACAATTATCTTAACCGCTATATCAGGAAAACGGTATAACAGCTCCTGAAACTGCTTTCTTGATAACTTACAGATCTTTACCGGCTGAAGTGCTTCTACCGTATATGTTGATGGCTGCCCGGTGAACAGATTCTGTTCTCCGAAGAAATCGCCCTCGGAAAATACATATAATATCTGCTCACGTCCGTCCGCGGTGTTCTTATATGCTTTAGCACTGCCCTCATTTATGATAATCACACTGTCCGGCTCTTCCTGCTCAAAGACAATGGTTTCACCCTTTTTATACTCACTATGGCTGATTAACCCCATTATTTTTCTAAGATCCTCAGAATCCAGGGACGAAAAGATCGGAACCTTATGTATGCATAACCTATCCTTGCATTTTGCACAATTGTAATGAACAGTCATGGTAGTCCTCCTTAATATTTTACTGTATGTATAATTTCATCGGAGTAACCGTATGTTTTATATTGCTTATCTTCAGGCAGAGGTTTATAGAGAGCATCATCATAACCCAAGTTTACAGCCGACCGTATTACACCTTGCCTATACTGATCCGCCTGCTGCGGGGTTAACTTATTTTCTTCGATCAATCTATACAGCATTGCTTGCCTGCTTACTCCAAAATATTGCTCCAACTGAACAATCTCTCTGATTCCCAAATCACCTTTCGAAATGACCTGTACCTTCTTTATAGCTTCTGATAAAGCTACCGGTGGTTATAAAATCAACCATATTTATTAACATTTTTATGACATATTGGGTATATTAAGACACATATTAAAGCTCCTCAATGCCTCAACCCAAAATA
>DUQV01000062.1 GCA_012837605.1 Clostridiales bacterium
GTACTTTTCTTTGAAAGGATATTCAGTACATCCTTGTATCCATAGATTACATCTATCTGTCCGGGCAGGATATAGCCCTTCTCGATACGACCGATCATGCTTTCACGAAATTCAGTCTCAACAGCATCTCCCTTCTCGATCAACCTCCCCGGCTCATCCAAAAAGAAGAGAGTATCCCTGTCATCAAAATACTCATAAAAACTCATCGTATTATCATAAAAATAATTGATATAGCTCTCTAAAGCCATAGTGCCCTGATAAGCTTCCAGATTCTCTTTAAACTCCTCAATAATCCTCCTGATTCTTGCTGCTTCCTCGGTCTTGTTCTGCTCCTTTAAGCTCTTAATATATTTCTTCTCTTCTTCATCTATCCGACCAAGACCTTCCGCAATCTGCTTCTCATCCGGAATAATCTCGGCAGCCGGATAAATAACCAGCTTATCCACCTGCTCGATAGAACGTTGGCTGCTGACATCAAAGGTCCTTATCGAATCAATCTCATCTCCCCACAGCTCGATTCTGTAAGGAGCCTCCTCGGTAAGAGGAAATATATCAATTATCCCGCCGCGAATCGCAAAATCTCCCGGAGTCTCTACCTGTGCCTGTCTCTCATATCCAAGCCTTGTAAGAGCCAAACCAAAATCACTTAGCCTGATTACAGAATCATGTGTAATGGTGATTACCCTGTCCGTTATCATCTTAAGCGGAAGCAGCTTATCCATACCACCGTCAATGCTCATAACTATCGTGGTGGGCTGATTCTCGATAATCCGCCTGATAATCTTAAGCCTCTCTGTAACTATGGCTCTTCCGTGAATATCCGCACTATAAAAGATAATATCCTTCGACGGATAGAGGAATACATTCCTATCATATAAGCGGTAATCTTCATATATTTCCTTGGCTTTTAAGTCATTGTGAGTTACTATAACCTTGAAGGTAATGCCATCTCCAAGCCCATGAATCAAATGACATTTCTGGGAATCAATACAGCCGGTAATCTGTACCGGCAGGTTATTAATTATTATATTATCCCTTATATCATTAAACTCCTTTAATTCCTTCAAAGGCTCAATAAATGTCTTCAACCGGGACTCCTCCTGATAGTCGTGGTGATGGAAATGCGGTGTATGATTATACTCTTAATAAGAGATTATTTTATATCATCATGCGGCTCTTTTTTACGAAATATTCTGCTGAATATGGATGTCGGTATGTTATCATCGGGTTCAGATATCGGTTTATCCTGTTCTGATTTTAGATTTGTTTTTCCTGTGTCGGTTTTTGTGTTATCAGATTCTTCGGTTATCTTGGACTCTCCCGCTTTATGACATCCCTTCGCAATAAGATTTCTCTTCGCAGATTTCTTTCCTGATTTTTCTTTGGCTTGCTCATCCTCGGACTTCTTCTTATTATATTTATTCATGGCCGAATCCATACCATCTGTTATAATCATACGGCAGGCATCTGATATATCCTTAAGTGCTTCTCTTATAACTGTTTCCTCATCATCCTTAAATCTGGACAGCACATAATCCGCCAAATCCCAATCCTTTGGCTTCTCTCCTATACCAACCTTAATCCTTGGAAATTCATCCGTCCCAAGGTGGCTGATAATGCTCTTGATTCCATTATGCCCTCCTGCACTGCCCTTCTTGCGAATCCTAAGCTGTCCGACATCAAGACTGACATCATCATATATAACGATGATATCCTCAGTGTCCACCTTATAAAAATCCACAAGCTCCCGTACACTTTCTCCGCTAAGATTCATATATGTCAAAGGCTGAGCAAGTATTACCTTCTCACCCTCAATATATCCGGCTCCGCAGATTGCCTTATGCTTCTTCTGATTCATAGGGATCCTGTAATCATCTGAAATTCGGGTAATTGCATCCCAACCGATATTATGCCTGGTAGCCTGATATTTCTCTGTAGGATTACCTAATCCGATAATAATACGCATGTTTTGACCTCGTTCATATTCTAAAATATAC
>DUQV01000063.1 GCA_012837605.1 Clostridiales bacterium
ACTGGAAGGCAGGAATTCTCAACTGGCTTATAGACACAAAAAATAAATTTCCGGTCCTTGATATGATAGGGAATGTAATAAGTACAGGGGATACAATACTAACATCATGTAAGAATTCCATAAAAAGTTGGTATAATTGCAAGGACAGTATATACCTAGAAGACGTCGCAGATGCAGCTTTAGCCTTCACCTTATTTGCAACTACATTTCCGTTCTTTAACTTCGCCACAAGAGGTGAGACAACCTGGTATATAGATGAGAAAAAAATATATTTCTACTATTCAAAAACAAATGCTGTTAGGATTCCATACACCAAAATTGCTGATTCTATTTATCCCAAATATCTAAAAGCATTAAAAAAGTAATACATCATTTGCAGATATTAGAAATAAAATGACAACCAATGTATAAAAATAAATAATGTAGAAAAGTCTTGAAATAGGGCTTACACCCATCCCCCATCAAGCCCAATAATCTGACCGGTGAGATACTCGCTTGAAGATGCCAGATAATAAGCAAGCTCTGCCACCTCTTCGACACGACCGAGCCGACCGGTTGGAATGTCCTTAGACAGTTGTATAAGCTCATCATCCGTAAGGAATCGGTTCATCTCGGTATCTATGGCACCGCAGGCGATGGCATTTACCTGAATGTTGCTTGGTGCAAGCTCTTTAGCCAGAGCCTTTGTAAATGCATTCATGGCCCCCTTTGATGCGGAATAAGCCACCTCGCAGGAGGCACCGACATTACCCCAGACGGATGATATATTAGTAATCTTACCTCTTTTTTCGCGAACCATATCAGGGACAGCAAGTGAACAGCAGTTAAAAACCGACGTCAAATTAGTTCTTATTATCACATCCCAGTCCTCGACAGACATATCTGTAAGTAAGCCGACATAGGATATGCCCGCATTATTTACCAGAACATCTACATGACCGAACCGTTCATTAATCATTGAGAACAATTCTTTAGCTTTATCATAATCGCCCATATCTCCCAGGTATGCCAAGCATGAAACCTTATACTGTTCTATTTCGGTTTTAGTCTGCTTAAGTTTCTCTTGATTCTTGACACCGTTTATTACGATGTTATAGCCTGCCTGTGCGAATCTGAAAGCAATGGCTTTTCCGATACCTCTGGAAGAACCTGTAACAAGAACTGTCTTATTGCTGTTATTATCATTCTTACTCATAAACTGTCTCCCATCTGATTGCTGTGCTTATTCAAAAAATAATCCGGGTATTGTGGATAGTATATCATGAATTTTCTGACTTATAAAGTATGGTTGCTTAGAAAATGGCGGTATGATAAAATGTTTTCAGATGAGAGGTGGAACAAATGAGGAAAAGTGCAGGCAGAATATTTGCAATAGGGCTTCTGAAATCCCTTCTTTTTTTCGTTCTGTTTACTCTAATCAGTGTGTCAAGCTATAAATTATTCATGCACTTTTATGGCATTGAAGATAATGATGTAATAGCTGCCATACCTTCTGATAATAAGCATGCTATAATAGCAGAACCTCAAATTGATGTTGTATCTAAGCATCTGATCTACTGCGTGGATGAAGAGACAGGAGATATAATGAAGTTGGTTCTGGAGATATTCGACTGTGAAAGGCTGATGTTAAATTATATTACCATTCCTGTTAAGACACAGATAACATTATCTGATTCACTGCATAAGGAGCTTGTTCTTATTAAGCCGTCTATCCCGGGGTTTCTTAAGTTATCTGCCATAACAGGATATATGCCAAAGGAAACCGTGTATGAATATGGAGTACGGATTATTGAAGAGCTGCTTGATATCAATATCAGCTATTACTCAGTTGTACCACAGAGTATTTACGATACTGTATTTGAAACCGAAGCCATAAATCAAAAATCAAAGAGTCGGCAAAGTGCAGATAATACATACCCCAGAGAGGTTTTCTCTGATGGATTTTTGAAGAATTTACATACAATAAACACAGAAACACAGTTATATAATTATATAGAAGAGCTGTATACCAAAATCAATTCTAATCTCACCTTTGAAGAAAAGCTTAATTATATGGAAAGCTACATGAATATTCCCGG
>DUQV01000064.1 GCA_012837605.1 Clostridiales bacterium
ACAGAAGGCACAACCGGCACATGCATCCTCATCTATCTGCAGCTTACCTGTTTCATCCGGATGTATGGCATGAAATGGGCATACCTTAATGCATCTTCTGTCATCCTCGGGGCAGTCACAGTTTTGTGTACACCATACAAGAGGATGCTTTTTAGGATTAAGCAGGCAGTCCAAGTGATGAGAATCATATTCGTCAAGATTATGAATGTATTCTTCGTCACGCTCTTCTATGGCTGCTCTTAACAGTTCCTGGTACAGGTCTTCAAACCGTTTCATAAATAAACACCTCAAATTATTGTAATCTGCCTGATGTATTATCTGCAAAACAACTTGTATTATTCCATTCTTTTCTTTACTAGCAAGTTTATTTGTCATATAATTGCTTTAGTGCATAGTAAATAGGTATTAATGGTAATAATGGAAAATAAATTAAATTAGTTTGGAGAATAAAATTGGAAAAAAAACAAAACAGAAAATTAATTACTTTTATTGGGTGGATATTGTTATATATTTATATATTGCTGTTATCATATTTTTTGTTTTTTAGTGAAAGGTATGGAAGAGATCTGGTAACCCAGCAATATAATTTACAGCCATTTAAAGAGATTAAACGATTTATCAGATATAGAGGACAGATTGGATGGGAGGGCTTTATAGTCAATATATTCGGTAATATAATTGCCTTTATGCCCTATGGATTTTTGCTTCCTTTATTAAATAAAGCATATCGCAGGTTCTATATTATTCTAATATTATGTGTTCTCTTTAGTCTTACAGTTGAAACAGCCCAGTTGTTACTGAAGGTAGGAGTATTTGATATTGATGATATACTGTTGAACTCATTTGGTGGAATATTAGGATATGTTATATTTTATATAATTTATTCTATTTACAGGCGTAGGGCGGGACGTTGATAATATCATTTTTTAATTGAATGGGAGGGAAGACCGATATTTAAAATATTTAAGAAAAAAGAAACCATACAGTTTTCCGGAAGAAGTCATACAAGGGTTGGGATACTGTCTGCTTTGATTGGTATATTAGTGGTTCTTGGATTTATTACGGTTAGTATTGTCTCAGGTATCAATAAAGGAGAAGGAGGTCTGCTATTAGGTATAATCGGTATCTTACTCTTTGTCTTTGCTGTGTTTGGCTTTATTTTGTCCTATAAAGAGATGAAAAAGAGGGATATATATTACAGGTTTCCTATGATTGGTATAATCACAAATGGAATTATGCTTATTTTGCTGGTTATAATTTATATTTTGGGATTATACTGAATTATATATTATTTCTTATAAATAAATCCCCATTTATTAGGGCTGCTAATAAAAGCGATTAGAATATTTCTGCTGAAAGATTATCTTATGTATGCTAGAATGGTGGCAGATAGAATAGGAATGGAGGTTTATTATGGATTATAAGCAGGCAGGTGTGGATATAGAAGCCGGATATAAGGCAGTTGACCTTATGAAGGAGCATGTTAAGAAAACCATGCGTAAGGAGGTCTTGACTGAGCTGGGTGGATTCTCAGGTGCATTCTCCCTTAAGAGATTTATGAATATGGAGAATCCGACTCTTGTATCCGGAACGGATGGTGTGGGAACAAAGCTGAAAATTGCTTTTTTGATGGACATTCATGATACTGTAG
>DUQV01000065.1 GCA_012837605.1 Clostridiales bacterium
CATAAAAGACAGTGTTTTTGCAATTCTCTCAGCCACACATCCTACTGCTTTGGCTGCCAAATCAACCGTTGCACTGGATACGTCAAATTCTAATATTCTGTCCTGTATATTCCATCTGCTGAAATATTCTCTAACTCTATCAATTGCCATTTTTATCCTCCGGTAATTACTTTTTTAATCCTAATCTGATAACATTCCAAGAACATTTCTTCATATCCGTGGTAAATATACCATCATCAAAGGAATATTCTGTTTTGGATTCAGGCTTGACATTTTGGCTACTTAAGGTATTGACCGCCTTCATATCATCATTTTCCATAACAATATATTCTAGTACCTCATAATTCTTAAATCCCCGCAGCTCGGAAGTGAAATTCACATCATGCTCTATATTGCGGTTTACAGCAAAGATTGTGACCTCTTCATATTCAGGATTATATACCGCCACAACTTCCACATCACTAACATCCTCATGATTAGAGGTATCATGCTTTGTTGACTGAATTACAGGATGAAGGGCTATGCCGCGACCATATGAAGACGCATGTAAGAAAGGATAAAATATTGTCTGTCTCCAGGCTCCTCCCTTTTCATCAGTCATAATTGGTGCAATAACATTTACAAGCTGTGCCAGACATGCCATCTTTACTCTGTCAGCATGCTTAAGCAGAGTAATAAGCATCAGTCCAACCAACAGTGCATCTTCAAAATTATATATATCCTCAAGAAGCGGAGGTGCTACACTCCATGGTTTTCTTTCCTTAATCTGATTATCTGCATCATTGGAATGATACCACACATTCCATTCATCAAAGCTTAACATAAGCTTCTTCCTGCTTCTCTTTTTTGCCTTGACATAATCACTTGCAGCTATCACCGTTTCAATAAACTGCTCCATATCCACAGACATCGCCAGATAATCTGCAGTATCATTGCCTCTGTTGCCATAATATTGATGCAGTGATATATAATCTACATAATCATACGTATGCTCCAAAGTAATAGCTTCCCATTCCGGAAACGTCGGCATATCCTTAAATGAACTGCCGCAAGAAACCAGCTTAATTGACGGATCTATCATCTTCATAGCCTTTGCTGTCTCTTCTGCAAGCCTGCCGTATTCCTTGGCAGTCTTTGCACCAACCTGCCACGGACCATCCATCTCATTTCCGAGACACCAGTACTTTATACCATAGGGCTTTTCATACCCATGAGCTTTACGCATGTTGCTGTAGTAGCTGTTAGCATCAATATTGCAATATTCCAACAGATTGCATGCATCTGCTACACCTCTTGTTCCAAGATTGACCGCCATCATTACTTCTGTTCCTGCCTTCTTCGCCCAAGACATAAACTCATTTAACCCGAAAAGATTGGGTTCTATTGTTGTCCATGCCAGATCAAGTCTTGGATTCCTGCTCTCCTTAGGACCAACTCCATCCTCCCAAAAATAGTTGGAAACGAAGTTGCCTCCGGGATAGCGAACAATCGGTACCTTAAGCTCTTTTACCAGTTCAATAACATCCTTTCGAAACCCCTCTTCATCTGCCATAGGATGATCCGGCTGGTATATTCCGGTATAAACAGCCCTCCCCAAATGCTCTATAAATGAGCCAAATAGCTTATCATCCACCTCATCAATCTTATACTCTTTGTCGACTATCATTCGTGCTTTTCTTATCATAAGTATTTCCCTTCCTTCTCACGTTATTGGTTCGTTTTTTGTAATGATGCTAATATCATCTTATACTATATTTATAATATTTAAAAAAGTCAATGCATAATATGTGTGAAGTAAACAGCTGCATCATAATAAAAGAACACTGGGATTTTTCTCACAAACAGCTGATCCTAGTGTTCTTCTGTTAATTATTAATTATTTTAACAAAATGAGTTATTATCATGAAATCCGAAATTTGTTGATTGCATTTTCCAGTCTCTTTGCTTCCTCTGCCAGATGTATTGCGGACTTGCTTAACTCCTCTACAACATCAATCTGATTGTTTGCTGTAGCTGTAATCTCTTCTGTAGCAGTTGCTATTTCCTGAGAAACGGCTGTAATATCTTCCAAAGCACCCATGGACTCTTCCTTAGCTTCCTCTATCCCTTTGATTCCTAATGTTATGCTGTCCAAATTCCCCACAAGA
>DUQV01000066.1 GCA_012837605.1 Clostridiales bacterium
CTCTTCTGTAGCAGTTGCTATTTCCTGAGAAACGGCTGTAATATCTTCCAAAGCACCCATGGACTCTTCCTTAGCTTCCTCTATCCCTTTGATTCCTAATGTTATGCTGTCCAAATTCCCCACAAGATTAACAACCTGAGTATTAATGTTATTAAATAATTCTATTGTTTTATCCAAAGAAGCAGTCTGTAATTCCACTATACTTTCTGCTTCCTTTGCTGTATTTACGGTATCCTGAGTCTTTGACTGAATTGCAGCTACAATACTGTGAATCTGTCCTGCTGCCCTTACTGTCTGATCCGCCAGTTTCCGAATTTCCTCTGCAACTATTGCAAAACCCCGACCAGCGTCTCCCGCTCTTGCTGCCTCTATAGAAGCATTAAGAGAAAGCAAATTGGTCTGTTCTGCAATCTCATTAATAGTCTTAACAAAATTACTAATTGTTTGTGATTGAGTTTTCAACTCGTTGATTTCTGAGATTACCATTTGTGTAATATTATTAGTAGCCTTAGATTTAGCATTAAGATCATCGATTATTAGAATCCCCTCGCTAACTGTTTGCTTCGTGTTGTCTGCAATTAATTCAATCTCGCCGGTGTTTTCATATACCTGATTTATTTTTTTGGATAAGTTCGCCATGCTGTGTAGGCAGCCCTCCGTATCCTCTGCCTGTGATACGGCTCCCTTTTCTATTTCATCAATTGCCTGAGAAGCATCTTTTGTAGATGCCAAAATATCTGTAGAAGTCTTTGATACAAAGTCAGAAGAATTTGCAAATTCTAATCCTATCTCCGCCACTTCTCCTATTAACCTCCGTATGTTTTCCATCATATTCTCAAGACTATCTACTAATAGTTGAAACTCATCTTTTCTCTTTATTCCGAAAGATACAGTCAGATCACCTTGAGCAGCTTTTGAGATGGTGCTGACTACCTTTGTAATAGCGTTTCCAACGCTCCCTGCAATTATCGTTCCAATACCAACTGCAATAATACAAGCAATTGTTGTAAAGAGAATACTTAATATACGTATCTCAGAAGCCTGCTTCAATATAGTGCTCTTTGGTATCAGTGCACTTACATAAGCACCGGTTTCACCAATCTTACTATAAAGAAACATATATTCTTTATTATTATATTGCTCATAGAAAAACCCATTATCTGCCCCTGACATTTTTATTTCTTGATAATAGGACAGATCTGAAAAAACCTTCTCTGTTTCGCTCCCTACTACGGTTTCTATACCATCATTACTTATAAATCCTTTAATACTTCCTGTACCCAGATCAATAGACTCCAGTATCTTTTTGATAAACTCTGAGGAAATGTCCAATATAACATATCCTTTATTATTGGTCATTTTTCGGATTATAGATATAGCATAGGGCGACTGCTTGTTATTAAGACTGTTATCTAATGCAGTATGTTTACCGACCCAAAGATGGCGGGCATTCATCTCATTAATTCTTTTACACTCTTCACTGTTAAGAAAAATCTCATATATGTCTTGAGGAGCATTCGTCACTGATGAATAGCCCTTCCCTCCTTCGCTGACAACATGAACCTCTGAAATAAATGAATTTACACTTTTAGCTAAAATCATATCCTCTTTAACAGCATTATATCGCTTTGTTTTTTCACTTATGCTAAGCTCTCCTTTAGCATTATAATACTCATCCAACGAGTTGCTGTTGATAAGCTCTGATGATTTGTCAAACACAGTTGACATTCCTAGACTTATGTAATCTCTGACGGCATTTAGCGTGTCGGTTGACGACTTTTCATAATTTTCAATAAATCCTCCGGATGATTTTTTATATGATATAATACCAAATACAGCCAAAAGAATAATGGGAATAACAAAACCAAGTATAATCTTAGTACGAATCCCTAGTTTTCTACTTCCCATCACGATATTATTGACAATACCTTCCCCTATTCTCATGGATTGTCTCCTTTCATAAACCCTCTTTTTAAGATCAGTTAACCCTTTACCGCCCCTTGTGTTAAACCACTGTATATCTGCTTTTGACATAGGATGAAGATAATAAGTGCCGGAAGTATAGTTATGATTACACCGGCACATATATAATTATACTGATTTCCATAAGGTCCGGTGAATGTATATAATGACGTTGATACTGTAACAAATATTGATTTATTCTGAAGATAAAGATTAGACATATAATATTCGTTATACGTGCTGACTCCTTTTAAGATCATACATGTAATAATTGCAGGCTTTAATAAAGGAAATAAAATTTTAAAGAATACACCGTAATATGTACAGCCATCAATTATTGCTGATTCATCCAAGGATACCGAAATATTTTCAAAAAACTGAATAAATATATAAATGGAGATGACATCTGTTCCCATCATAAGAATAATATATCCTTGTAATGTATTAATAAGCTTCATGGAATGCATAATCTGATATACCGTAACCTGTGTTGCTATCCCGGGTATTAAAGTGGCAAATAAAAACAGATTACGAATAAATTCATTTCCGCGAAACTTAAACCTACTTAAAATATAAGCAAGCATAGCCCCAAACATTATGGAGCCAATCAACACAAATACCAATATAATAAATGTATTCAGAAATGCCAGTCCCATATTGGCATCCTTCCAGGCTGTAACAAAGTTTTTAAAATAAACCCAGCTGTTCGGAGGCGTCATGACATTGGTTGAAGTATACTCTTCCTCTGTCTTAAATGCTGTTATTACAGTTGACACAGTAGGCAATATTGAAATAAATGTTATTAATACTAACGATATATATTTAATAAAAGTACGTAAAATATATAAAGCTCTTTGACTAAAAGTCATCGCATTGCCTCCTTCGCCCGTTGTTTTCTCAACATTCTCGCTGTCTTTTTGGATACGTCCTCATTGCTGTCGCTAAATACATACTTAAATATTAGCTTTTGTGCGATAGTTACTATTATGATCAGACTAAATAATATCAGTGCCATTGCTGATGCTTTTCCAACCTTTTGATGTCTGTGAGCCATATTATGCATGAGCAGGAAGAAAGTTGCTGTTCCTCTGGTTCCGCCCGTAATTACATATGGAGGTTCGAATGCACTAAGTGAACCCGTAATAGATAAAATCATGTTTAAAACAATGATCGTACTAATGCTCGGCAAAATAATATAACGAAACTGGTGCCATCTGTTTGCCCCATCCAAGCTGGCCGATTCATAGAGCTCCTTATCGACAGACATAATTGCACCGATAAAAAGAACCATGTTCTGCCCCATATACTTCCAAACAGAGGTGGCTACCAGCGATACATTATTTATACCTTTATCTCTAAGCCAATAAGGCAGATTTTCAAGCTCAAATCCCAGCCGAGTTAATACTGTATCAAACACAAATCCTCTTGTGTAAAAAAACTTGAAAATAAATCCCATGGCAATTCCACTGATTAAATACGGAAAGAAAATTGTTCCCTTAAAGAAACTGCCGCCCTTTGTTTTGAAGCTTAGCATTGTAGCAAAATACAATGCCAATGCCAGTTGAATAAAAGATCCAATCAGATAATACACCGCCAGCATCAATGAATTCATTACTTCCTTATCTGCAAGCACATCCCTATAATTATCCAGTCCTATGAATTTCCTTTCTCCAATATATTTCATATTAAAAAAACTGAATTCAAACATTTTAAAAAAAGGTAAATAGGTAAACCCTATTAATAATAATAACGGCACAGTCATAAAAGTAATCATTATTATGCACCTTTGCCCTTTACCGCTTCTTAACCACTTAATCAGTCTACTTAAAATTCCGCCTTTACTAGCCGTGGTATTTAAATTACTCATAAGACCTCCTTGACAGTATGAGCCAGGCTATGTACCTGGCTCATAGGAAATTACAAAATAATTCTTAAAACTATTTGACTTGAACGTTTAGCTTTTGCTGTGCATCCGACCATTTTTGATTCCAGTCATTAACAATATCATTCAATGTTTCAGATTTATCCATTGCAGCTTCAACTATTCTTTGAACATGTGTGTTTTCCATGTTGATACCAAGTTCAGATTCGGTATTAACTTCGTTAAATAATGTCTCTTCTCCTGCAGGTGCCGGATTATCAATAACTAATTTAATACCATCAAATGATGCTAACGTAGGAGGATATTCAGCTCCCTTAACAATCGGTATACCACCTTCATCATATGCAAAGTTTGATTTTTCGGTCAACCATTTAACATAAAGCATTGCTGCAATTTTCTCATCATCGGAAGATTTAACATTGATACCATAGCAGTAGTCAGGACCCGCACTGGCATATTGCTTTCCATCCACAGTAATAGGGAATGGCATATATCCTATATCATCAGCGTTGGGACCTGCTCCCTGCATCTGAGTTACCGCCCATGAGCCAAGAACTAATGTACCTATTTCACCGCGGTTAATCATACCTTTACAACCTTCCCAATCGGTAGTTGTGGGATCATCCTCAATTAAGCCTCTTACTACAGCTTCATACAATGTGTAATATACCGCATAAGGTCCTGTCTGATCCCCTCTGTCAGCAAAAGGATTCTTGCTGTGTACAAGAACATTATTCATAAAATCAGGATCACCGGTTGCTGATCCGCCGATGTATGCATCCCAAGCTCCCATTGTCCATCCTGCTGCGAAATTCGTGTACATGGGAATTGCATCAGTATTGTCCTTAATCTTCTGAAGTGCATCCAGATACTCCTCAGGAGTCTTTGGTATCTCTGTAACACCGGCCTCTTCAAATACTTTTTTATTGTATACAATACCTTGTGCGTTAACTGTAGAAGGAATACCATACACATTTCCTTCAAAAGCAAAATTATTGAGGTAATCATAATTTTTTCCTACACCTTCTAAAGTGCCAAACGAAACGAAAAGTCCCGGGAGCTCACTTTTTTGTACAGTCGTAGGTATCATACAGATATCTCCCCAGTCATCAGTAGTAAGACGAATTGTTACATCCTCTGCATAATCCGTAATAGCTTCATATGTAATGTTTATGTTCGGATACATTTTTTGGAATTCTGCAATATACTCTTGAAATCTTGTGTCTACAATATCTGTTCTGTGTGTGAGAAACTCAAGGTCAGCTTTAATATCGGTATAATCCGTACCAAGCTCCAGGGAGTCTATGGTTGGCATTGTGCCTTCTACAGATCCGCCGCTGGTTTTCTCATTATTTTTTCCGCCGTTACTCTCTTCCTTGCCTTTACATGCCATTAAAGATAAAGCCAGAGCCAGAACTAACAGCATGCTTAAAATTTTCTTCATCTTCATTATAAATCCCCCTTGATAATATTTTAAGTTATCGTTAACTTACATTTTGATTATATATTATTATTATATTATTTGTCAATATGAAACATTTATTCATCACTATCTCTAATCAGATCTTATTATGTCGAACATTGTTGACCAATATGCACAATTTTAAATTATTTTTTTGCTCTGGCTTTTACATGGCCGATCTTATGATTTCTTGACATACATCAGCTAAAATGCTAATCTTTTTGTTAAGCAGGTATAATACGTATTACGGAAGGAAAAATGTCTATGGCTAAAAATATAACTATGAAGGATATTGCAATAAAGCTCGGTGTCAGTACTGTTACCGTTTCAAAAGCCTTATCGGGAAAAGAAGGCGTGAGCAATGAGGTTCGGGAGCTCATAAAACATACAGCAGAGGAGATGGGATATCGTTATAATGCCTTAGGTAAAAGCATGAGAGAAGGGAGAAATTATAACATTGGCATCCTAATAGCAGAGCAATTTATGCATGAAAGTGCATTCTATTCAAAGATGTATCAGGCACTGATTAAAGAAATGATGAAATTTGATTATTTTGGTATTTTGGAAATAATATCGGGGCATGATGAGAGAAAGCTTGTAATGCCCCATATTTTAAAGAAGAATAAAGTGGACGGAATAATCCTTTTAGGGCAGATGCACAGAGATTATATAAGAATGATTGATAATACGAATATACCCTACATTTTTCTTGATTTTGTTGATGATACATTTAATGTGGATACAATAATAAGTGATAATGTCTATGGTGCATACGAGATAACTAAATACTTAATATCCCATGGACATAGCAAAATAGGCTTTGTCGGCAATCAACTTGCCACAACAAGTATAACAGATCGTTATATTGGTTTCTATAAAGCCCTGCTTGAGAATAAATTGGAGATTAAAGAGGAATGGATTATTAATGACAGAGATGAATATGGTAATTTTATTGATTTGAGACTTCCCAAAGAATTGCCGACGGCTTTTGTATGTAACTGTGACAAGATTGCTTACGAGTTAATTCTATTACTAAAGAAGAAGGGTATCAGAGTTCCGAATGATGTATCTGTGGTTGGATATGATAATTACATATATGCAACCCTGAGCGACCCACAGATTACAACTGTGGAAGTAAATGTAGAAGCAATGTCTGAGATGGCGGTTGCATCGATAATTCGCAGATGCATAAATCCTGCTATAGAAAGCAGCAGAAAAATCATAAGTGGTAAAATCATAGTCAGAAATTCCGTATCAAATCTTATTGACAAAAGACAAAATGCTAATTAATATATGTTTATCGTTAACTTTACTATTATTATATAAAGAAAAATAAATAAATAAACATAGTGAAAGGCTTAATTATAATGATTAAAGAGGTTAAAAAACACTTGGTTAATCAAGTCCTTCCGTTTTGGATGAGACTTAAGGATGATAAGTACGGTGGTTTCTACGGAGAAGTTGACTATCAAGGAGTAATTAAGCATTCTGCCATAAAGGGCGGCATTTTAAACAGCCGTATTCTTTGGTTTTTTTCAAATGCCTGTCTTACTTTAAAGAATAAAGAATATCTTACATATGCTGATCATGCCTATCGATTTTTGAAAGATAAATTTTATGACCCTGAATATGGCGGTGTATATTGGACTGTATTCTACGACGGTAATCCTGAAGATCCCTGTAAGCATACATATAATCTGGCATTTGCAATATATGCACTTGCTTCATATTTCGATGCATCAGGTAATACTGAGGCTTTATCTTTAGCTTATAATCTGTTCGATACCATAGAAATTCTATGCAAGGATGACGATGGTTATCTTGAAGGATTTGAACGAAACTTTCAGCCGACATCCAACGAAAAGCTGTCAGAAAACGGTGTAATGGCCGGGCGAACTATGAATACATTACTTCATTTAATTGAAGCCTATACAGAGCTTTACAGAGTTGACCCAAGTGAAAAGATTGCTGTATGTATTCGCAATATGCTTGATATGTTAGCCGAGAGGGTATATAATCCAAAGCTTCGCAGACTGGATGTTTTTTTCGACTTGGATTGGAAGCCTTTGATTGATTTACATTCCTATGGACATGATATTGAAGCTTCCTGGCTTGTTGACAGAGCATGTGAAGTGCTCGGTGATGAGGATTATACGAATAAAATATCCAAAATCACCAAAGAGCTTGCTGATAACATCCACTCCATCGCTTTAGATGGCGGTTCTTCAGTCTACAACGAATGTGAGAATGGAGTCGTAGACAAAAGGAAAATCTGGTGGGTTCAGGCAGAGGCTATCTTAGGCTTTGTAAACGGATATCAGAAGGATCCGACCAGAACTGATTACCTTGATACAGTTCGAAGAATATGGGCATATATAAAGCAATATATAATTGATCCGAGAGAAGGCTCGGAGTGGTTTAATGAGCTATATGAGGATGGAACACCCATAAAGGGCAAGGAAATAGCCGGGCCATGGAAATGTCCTTATCACAACGGAAGAATGTGTTTTGAGCTTATTAACCGTAAGGTAGAATTATAGATAATTACAGATTAGGAGATTATTTATGCACTCACAATATTACGTTGAACAAGAAAAATATGAGAAAACCATTAACAGAAAGAATAAAAAAAGCGACGATTACAACGGTATGTATGACCGCTATGTATATCCGGTTCTAACGAGAGAGCATATTCCTGTGTTTTGGCGGTTTGATCTTGATGAGAAGACCAACCCGTTCTTTATGGAAAGACTCGGAGTTAATGCCGTGTTTAATTCCGGAGCTATAGAGATGGACGGCAAATATTATCTCATTGCCCGTGTGGAGGGTTATGACCGCAAATCCTTCTTTGCCGTGGCAGAAAGCGACAGCCCTGTGGAGGGTTTCAGATTCTGGGATTGTCCCGTCATATTTCCTGACACCTGCAAAAAAGAAACAAATGTATATGATATTCGTCTTACAAAGCATGAGGACGGTTATATATATGGAGTATTCTGCTCAGAAAGCAAAGATGAAGACAGCCATGACCTCTCAGCTGCGGTTGCCGAGGCAGGAATCGTTCGGACAAAGGATCTAAAGAATTGGGAAAGATTGAACAATTTAAAAACCTTACAATCTCCCCAGCAAAGAAATGTTGTCCTGCATCCGGAATTTGTGAATGGCAAGTACATGTTTTACACAAGACCTATGGACGGATTCATAGAGACAGGCTCAGGCGGCGGAATTGGAGTCGGCTTTTGCGATGATATCACAAATGCGGTAATTGATGAAGAGATTATTACCAGCAGAAGAAAATATCATACCATTACGGAAGCAAAGAACGGTGCAGGTGCAGTCCCGATTAAGACTGACAGAGGTTGGATTCATATAGCTCATGGTGTACGAAATACTGCTGCCGGGCTTCGCTATGTTATCTATGTATTTGCGACCGATTTGCAGAATCCTGCAAAGGTCATCGCAGAACCTTCAGGTTACTACATTGCACCTATGGGTGAAGAGCGTGTCGGTGATGTGTCCAATGTGGTCTTCACTAATGGAGCAATCGTAACCAAGGATGGGAATGTATATATCTATTACGCATCCTCCGATACAAGGCTGCATGTTGCAGAAACCACCTTAGACAGACTAATTGACTATACCTTTAATACTCCGCAGGATCCTCTACGTTCAGTTGACTGTGTATTGCAGCGCTGTGAATTAATACGTAAGAATCTCGACATTCTGAAAAATAATACCTGATACCAAGCACCTCGACATTATAAGCCATATTTCTACACATTTTTTTCTATTGTGCATATTATATATTGGAAGCAAAAAAGCTTCCAATATCATAATTGGAGGTGAAATATGGATAGCTATAACAAACCAAAAGGTGCAATTGTTGTTAGCTCCGAAGCTTATGCAAGCAGATGCGGTGATAAAGATTGTGATGCAAGTGTACTGCAATCAGAGACACTAACACGTGCTGATAATCATCCTTGGCCGGGAGGTGACTTCAAGATACCCAGAGTTCTTGCAGAATTTGTGGTCCAAGTTGATTCCGAAGCAAAAATCAAGCTCAATGAGCCTGCTTACGAGATAAAAAGAATTGAAAAACAAATATTCCTAAAGCAGTGCAGATACATTGCTACGACCAATAAGGTCTTCTTTGAGGGATATATCAGAAAAAATATTGAATATGCTACCAAGACCTGTTCAAAACACAATACTATTGCCGGTACAATTAAAGATACAACCGTTCATGTACCGATTAAATTCTACACCAAGGTAGATTTTTGCGGTGCACATCCTCAAATCTTACCTAATCCTCCTTCCTTAGTGGCAAGGTATTTTGATGAAAAAAGAATGGGTAAGGATATTCGGGAAGCAGACAGATCCAATATCGAGATTTTCAACGAGCCTGTTTACTGCGAACTCGAATGGTCTGCTATATATGATGCAGATATTAATGAAAAAGGTAAGCATATTGATAAAATACCTAATGAAGAAGAGTTCCAGGAATTTACAGATAAGTCAGTTATATATCTATGTATAAAACTGCTGCAGAAGCAACAGGTATGCTGGCCTTTCCCTGATAAGATAGACCATAAAAAGAAACCTTTCCCGCAAAATACCGAATGGTTAGTACCTCAAATTCATGATAAAAAATATGATATGCCATTGTGATTGACTTACTGTTAAACATTACAAGCCGGACACTTATGTCCGGCTTGTTATAATTAAC
>DUQV01000067.1 GCA_012837605.1 Clostridiales bacterium
ATCAAATTCGAATTGCGGGAGCCGTCATTGCATGAAATATTTGTTGAAAAGGTGGGAGTTGATCAGGATGAAGAGTAGTATAACCGGGTGGAAGGATGTCTACTCCTTTACATTATCTCAGGTGTTAAAAAGCAAGGCATACCTTATATCCTACTTTATATTAGTATTTATAGTATTGGTTTCTTTGCCGATAACCGGTAAGCTTATATCTAAAGGTGCTGAAGATAATAATGCTCCCAGCCCTATAGATAAAGTCTATGTTAATAATTTGACTTCATTTACGAATATTGATTTTGAAGATATTAAGCACATGACTCCTTTTAAACATATAGAATTCGATGTGGTAAATGGAGATTATGATTCATTAGTACAGCGAATAACCGACAAAGAAAAGCACTCGGTAGTCCTGAATATTACAGAAGAAAACGGAGCATACAACCTTCATTTATCCATGATGAAAGATGGTCCTATTAAACGAGCTCATCTTCAGCGACTGGGCGATGCTTTATTAGCCCACTTTACAAATGTCCGTATGGAGTATCTTGGTATTAGTTATGAACAGCTTAAACTGCTTCAAACCCCGGTAGTGACCAAGGTTACAAGTACAGACCTCGCAGGTGAGGAATTAACAGATGAAAGCTCGGCTATTTCCTTCAGCGAATATTGGTTTGTTTACGGCATCCTATTTTTTGTTTTGATGGCTACGGTGCTTACAGGAACACAGGTTGCCACCTCAATTGTAACAGAAAAATCCAACAGAGTTGTTGAGTATCTGTTAATTAGCGTAAAACCTCTTGCACTTATGATCGGAAAGGTCTTAGCCATGATGACTGCTGCATTGATACAGATGATTTCCATGGTGGCGGCACTTTTTATATCAAATATGGTTTCGACTATGTATTCAGCTGATAATAACAGCCTGCTTTCCCGGCTGCTGCCTGATGACTTGTTTGCTAATATTAACATTATTAATATTCTTTTCTGTTTAATATTAGTCTTTCTGGGCTTATTGTTTTACGCTGTGTTGGCAGGTGTTACAGGAGCCACTGTCAGTAAACTGGAAGAGCTTAATGAGGGTCTTACCCTGTTTACCCTGACCAGCTTGGTCGGTGTATATATCGGATTAGGTGCTGCAAGCACCCTGATGGGTAAAGGTGTTAATGCTTTTGTAACATTTGCATTTCTGTTTCCTTTATCATCTCCGTTCGTATTACCCGGAGCTATTTTGGTGGGAAAGGCCGGTCTTCCTGTAATTGCAACAGCGGCAGTTCTTCTTCTTATATTTATTGTCCTGCTGTTTCGTTTCGTGGCAAAGATATACGAGACTCTTATTCTGCACACCGGCAATACTATCAAGTTAAAACAGCTCTTTAAGATATCAAAGAATTCTGTATAGATATATCCTGACCGGAACTTTTGAGTCTCGAATCAAAGTAACCGTGATGTTTAATAAGAAATGGAGGATCTATGATGAAAGATTTCAGGGGATGGGCAACCGTATTCGAATTTACTTTTCGCCAATCAACCAAAAAAGCTTTTAAAATAATAACTGCTCTTGTTGCAGTTCTGATAATTGGGTCAATTATTATAATCAATATATTTGCTGCAAGACCTAAGAAGGATAATTATTATGAAGAAAACATGAATCAACCGGAACTTTCACAAGGAGTATCCGCCGTCAAAAAGGTTGTAATCCTAGATAACAGCGGACTGGAGCCTACAGATTATAATGCCCTAAATCCTCCTAACGGCTATTATAATCCGGTTGAATTTGTATATGCAGATGTACAGACAAGGGATGAACTGCTGGATTATGCCGCAAATGACTCGGATAGAACAATTGCCGTAATGATCAGCGCTAAAGACGGCACATTTGAAATGGAAGCTATAATCCCTTACAATTCTATTATTCCATCTATGGAAGTTGAACAATTGATAGAACAGATGACCTCTTCTTTTGAAGCCAATAAGATAATGCAGACAAATCTGAGCGATGAGGAACTGGCTGCTGTATTTACACCTATAATAACTTCATATTCGGAATTTGGTGAGAGCTCAAACATGGCAGCTATGGTTATAAAGATGATTGCTCCGATGATCTTAAGCTTTTTTATGTACTTTATGTTCCTCTTTTACGGTCAGATTGCAAGTAAATCTGTCTCCTCCGAAAAAACCTCCAAACTAATGGAGACATTGCTTACCTCTGTACATCCGTATGCAATGATTACCGGAAAGATTCTTGCAGTTACCTCTATAGCAATACTGCAATTTTCAATTTGGGTAATGTCAGCGATTGTCGGTTTATACGCAGGCAATGCCATAGCTCATCAAATATTCCCCGGTTATGAAAGCTCGGTTGTTTCATTCATTAACTTTATAAAAGATAATATAGGTGAGACCGGTATGACAATTCCTGCTGCTATATTAGCTGTCTTAACATTCATTATAGGATTCATATTTTACTGTGTTATTGCGGCTTTGGCAGGATGCTTGGTCTCAAAACCTGATGATGTGGCATCAACACAGGGACTGTTCCAGTTTCCTGTCGTTATCAGTTGGCTTATCTGCTACTTTGCACCTATTTCGGGTAATGATAAGCTACTCTCAATCGTAAGATATATTCCCTTCACAGCTCCATTCTGTGTACCTTCGGATATACTTACAGGCACAATTGGATATGGCGAAGGAATACTAACTCTGCTTATACTGACAGCATTCTCCCTGCTAATAATTATATTGGCTTCAAGGATATATAAGGGACTTGTCCTTTATACAGGTCAGAAACCCAACATGAAGCTTATAATCAATATATTGAAGGGATGAATTGCTGACTAAAGTTCGTAACGATCATATAAGCGATAAATCGGTCACAGCATATAAAAGATAGGACACAGGTATAACCTCACACACCGGTATAAGTACACCACCTTGATTTATATGTCTTATACGGACTAAAGTCCGTAACGATCATATAAATCAAGGTGTATGTTCTTATAACGGTGCATTACGGTTATACCTGTGTCCTATCTTTTATATGCTGCTGTATTGCTTTTTAAGTTTTTGTCCGAGCTTGGTATCGTATATAGGTTCCGCTTATAATATATCGTTAAAGAATCTTGATTAATAGCCTTCATAGTATACTCTGCCGGGGTCGTAACGGTCTACGTATTTATGCTCCTGTCCTTCTTCAGGATATCCTATGGGTATTACACAGAAGGGCTTTAGTTTGCTTTTTAATCCGTATAATTCACTGATTAATTTCATTCTGTCCTGCATGGGAGCAACACCGATCCATACACCTCCCAGCCCCAGATAAGCCGCTTCAAGTAATATGTTCTGAGCTGCTGCTGCCATATCCTGCTCCCAATAGTGCTGTAATCTCATTCTATCTTCATTTGCCAGAAGAACAATAGCTAACGGGGCATCGGCTATCATCTTTGAATATAAACTTATTCCGGAAAGCTTCTCAAGATTTTCCTTCTCCTGAACAACGATAAATTCCCATGGTTGTTGATTGGCTGCAGAAGGTGCCTGCATAGCTGCCCGAAGAAGCTTTTCTATCTTCTCCTGCTCAACAGTCTGTTTTTTATATCTGCGAATACTTCTTCTGTTAAAAATAATATCCATCAATATCCCTCCTCATTCGTGGTGACAAAATATTGAGCCTTATAGAATATGGCTATAAAAATGGTAATAATTAATATATTTATTATAGCACAAGAAAATAATTAAACCAATTCATTATATATTTTCCCATCAACAATATTATATTTCTTTGTACATAAGGATGAAACATGAGAATCATGAGTAACAATAATAATCGTTTTTCCCATATGGTTAAGCTTGATAAATTCTTTCATTATTTCATCGGATGTAGCTCTGTCCAAAGCACCGGTAGGTTCATCAGCAAGAATAATATCCGGATTATTCACAAGAGCACGTGCTATTGCTACTCTCTGTTTTTGCCCGCCGGACAACTCATTAACCTTCTTATCGGAATAGTTGCCAATTCCTAAGATTTCTAATATCTCAAGGCATCTTTTCCTGATATTCTTTATTTTGTAATTGCTAAACCATAGTGGAACAGATACATTCTCCAAAACCGTTTTATCTAGCAACAAACCATATTCCTGCAGTACAAAACCCATTCTTTTGTTTCTTATCTTGGCTAAATCCTTATCACTTTTCTTTTGAATACTCTCACCACATAATAAGTATGTTCCGTGATAATCGGCATCAATGCATCCCATTATATGTAAGAGGGTTGATTTTCCTGAGCCGGAGACTTAAACTGTTAATAAAGCAATCGGGAAAATTGATGAAACCATTGACAAAATAGAAATCATGGAAGCAATACCCGAATAAGAAATCAGCCGCACTAAGCATAATACTTAGCACGGCTGTTCTCTTATTTATATGAATTATTGCACTTATTACTCACATTCAACAACCAGACCTACACCTGCTTCCATAACCGGCCATGCATTTGCCAATTGGAGAGTACAACTAAGATCTGTATCATGGCATATATAGAAGCGGTCAATTTTCTCGTTTTTCACATACTCGCAGGTCTTTTCCATCTGATGCTGAGATACTTCATCCGAACGTAAATGTGAACCGCCCAGATAAGTATGCACATGCTTGGCTCCTGTTAGTTTCTTGGCATATTCCATTATGTTGCATATGCCATAATGAGCACACGCAGTAAATACACTGACATCCGTACCATTCTTATGTCTGTATGCCAATTGTGTGTCCTCATCTACATAATCATCCTCCCATTTACCGTCACGTAAAATCTTGGGAGACTGAGGAAATTCTCTTTCAAAATCATTGGTTATCTCTGTTATACCCATGTAAACCAGATTTTTGGTTAGCCATAAAGGCTCTGACACAAATCTTACTTCAAAAAACTTCTCCAGTACTTCCATACTGACATCCATTCCTAAAGGTAAATTCCATTCAAACTGGTATTTTGGCAGCATAATATCAGGAGTAGTCATTAATAATACAGGCTTACGATACATTGCGTTTTCTTCATAATACTTAATCAGATATTTAAGTCCTCCACTGTGGTCGTAATGACCATGTGAAATAACCACATAATCTGCCATTCTAAGGTCTATTCCCAGCTCAATTGCATTTTTTATAAATTTATCGGAATATCCTGTATCATATAGTACCTTAATATGCTCGTCCTCCAGCCATGCTGAATAACCATGCTCCGCATTGTAGAATTTATTAAACAAGCTGTGGTTTTCCACTAACACTGTTGCTTTCATAATATTTTCCTCCTATAGAATTAATTACGAATGATCCAAATATTACTTTACAACCAGATTCCTGGATTTCTTATCTGTGGTCAGTACCATTGATAATAGAATCAAGGATCCAAATACAATTTGACTCCAGAAAGCATCCACTCCGATTATTGTCATTCCATTATTTATAACAGTAACCATACTAACACCTACAAGAGTTTTCAGTATACTGCCTGTTCCTCCGGTCATGGACGTACCACCCAGTAATACAGAAGCAACTGCTAAAAGTGTATAAGCATTTCCACTGGCCGGATCGGCACTTTTTAATTTGGCTGTAAGCATCATACCGGCAACTGCACTTGTCATACCGCACATCATGAAAGCAATAATTTTTGTTTTATTAATACTTACACCCGAAATTCTTGCAGCTCTCTCATTAGCACCTATCAGATTCAAGCTTCTGCCAAACGGTGTGGCTTTCTGAATAAAATAGAATATTATCATAATAATTAATGCCAATATTGTCATTAGACTAAATATTCCATAGGAAATCTTACCCCAATCAATTAAGTAACGCTCATCCTTTGGTACCGGAACAGGTGCCCGCATTATCAGTAATGCTATACTGCTGTAAACATTCATCATACCTAAAGATAATATAAAGGACGGTACCTTATATTTAGTATGAATAAAGCCAAGAACAAGCCCTGTAAGAATGCCAAAGATTGTAACTATGATATATGATAAGAATCCGGTATAAGGAAAAAGCGTAACTAACAACACATTAGCACAGGAACAAACAGCTCCCATTGACAAATCAAGAGAACCAAGTAATCTCACATATGTAGCACCGCAAGCCATTACCAACAAAGGAGCCATACCAAGCAATAGTGTTTTTAGATTATAATTATTCAGAAATGACGGATTAATTATATAAAAAACAACTATTAACAGTATAAATGTTATTAAATTTATCTGAGAAAGCAAATCATTTTTTGATATGTTTAGTTTTAATTTTCCTATACTCATTCTGCTTAATCCTTTCAATTACATCATACATTGTATAATATCGAGATTATCGGGTTTATTTCCAACTGAAGCATCAAACTCACCGGTTATAAATCCATCCTTCATGACAAGAACACGATTACTTAGACCTATACATTCATCTAAGGTGTCTCCAAGAAGTATAACCGATTTACCATCTTCTGCCATTCTTCTTATTAACTGATAAATCTCTGTCTTGGCTCCAACATCAACCCCTCTGGTAGGATGGTTTAAAATCACTATCTCACAATTACTTGCAAGCATTTTAGCAAATACAACCTTCTGTGCATTACCACCTGATAAGGTGTTCAAATTTGTTTTATGACTTTGTGTGCGAATGTTAAGCCTTTGTATCCACTCCTTGGCTTGTGCAACAAGCTTTTTGACGGATACTATTCCATACTTTGTCAGGCGAGATAAATTTGATGCCGCAATGTTGCTTGTTACGTCCAGTATTCCAAATATGCCTTCCTCATTTCTTTCTTGTGGTATTAAAAGTATACTGTTTTTTAATGCATCACTGGGACTGCGTAATGATACTTCTTCTCCATGTATATATATCTTGCCCTCAGTAGGTTTTATATCCCCGCACAATGCATAACATAAATCCTCTTTTCCCGATCCTACAACACCACAAAAACCTAGAATCTCACCTTTATGCAATTCAAATGAAACGTTTTTAAAGGAACCAAATGCGCTAAGATTTTTCACCTCAAGAACAACATCATCTTTAGGGGTTATCTGTTTATCGATATTGTAGTATTCTCCGGATGTGCTCTTACCTACCATCGCCTGATAGAGGTCTTTTTCAGTGACATCCTTTGTAATAAATTCACCCGCATTCGCCGCATCCTTAAAAACATATATACGCTCTGTAATCTCCAAAACTTCATCCAGACGATGAGATACAAATATTATAGAGTGACCTTTTTCAACTAATTTTCTGATATCCGAATATAATTGCTTAACTTCTTCATCATTCAATACTGAAGTTGGCTCATCCAATAATATCAATGCATTATTAACCGATTTTGCATGACTGATAACCTTGGCAATTTCAATCATCTGACGCTTAGCAAATGAAAGATCCCGAACATATTTTTCAGGCTTTATATCGGTTAATCCCACTTCATCAAGTATAATACGAGCTTCATCATACATTTTTTTATAATCAATAAGCCCGTATTTCATAAATCTCTTTTCATCACCCAAGAAAATATTCTGTCCTACAGTAAGATTCGTTATTAATGACTGTTCTTGAAAGACCATCCCAACACCGGCATTATTGGCCTCGCGCGGATTCTGGGGTTTATATGGTTTTCCGTTGAGAAGCATTGAACCACTGCTTGCAGGCTGTACACCCATAATAATCTTTAACAGAGTACTTTTACCTGCTCCGTTTTCTCCTACCAAACCAAGAATTTCGCCATGTTTTACATTCATATATATGTTTTTAAGTGCAGGATGCCCATTAAAATTCTTTGATACATTATTTATTTCAAGTAGATAATTTTGTTTCATGTAATATCTCCTTACTTACAAATTGTACGGTCTGTCCTATGAACACTTAAAATAACTGCTATAACAATTATAATGCCCTGAACACCGGTTCTTATATATGTGTTAACGCCCAAAAGTAATAATCCGATTTCCAAAACTGTAATAATCATGGCTCCAACAAGAGTGTTTACTACACCGCCTCTGCCACCGGACAGTGAGGTACCTCCTACAACTACCGCTGCCTGTGCAGGGAAATACTGTCCCAGTCCGATATCAACAATACCATAACCAAGACGAAGGGAGGATATCATTCCGGCAATAGCCAGGCAAGCACCCGACCACATAAACACTCCTATTTTAACTTTATCCACTTTTATACCGGTCATTCGGGGTATGGCTTCATTCGTGCCAACCGCATACATATAACGACCAAATGGAGTCTTTTCCTGTATCACATATGATATTACAAAAACAACAAACGCAATCCATGTAATAACCGGAATACCTAAAAGGCTTGTTGATGGTATCGATAATAAAAAGGGATCCTTAATTGTCGCAAATAATCCGCCATATGACATTAAAGCCAGTCCCATCGCTATTGCAGACATGGCATATGTGACCATAAAAGAACTTACCTTAAATTTTACTAGGAAAATGCCTGAAACCAAACCACATAACATTCCTACAAGAAGTGAAATCAAAACAGCCAGTAATCCTAAATTAGTTGAATACTTACTGTTTAGAACTAAAACTGAAAGAAGGCAACCCGTTAATGCCACTACACCGTCTACTGATAAATCCACCGAACCTGTTAATATAACAAAAGTAATTCCTAACGCTATAATCAGTGTTATCGAAAGCTGATTCAAAATTGTCTTTAAATTATAAATTGTAGGAAAACTTTTTGGACAGGTTATCGAAAAAAACAAAATAAGAAATATCAAAATAATCACCGGCATTATTCGGGATAACCTTTCACTTCTTTGTTCCTTCTTGGTCTTCAATTCAAATTCTTCAGCAATTGAAGAAGTATTGTTTTTTGAGTACATCCTGTATTCTCCTTCACTATGATGTAAATGAGTTAACAAATTTTACTGATCCAATCGTATTTCATACGATTTAAAACGATTTATACGACTGGATCAGTAATTTTAATTAATTCTTAATTATCCTGCAGCGGTTTATACCGGATAATCACCATAACGGAATGCATCCCAGTAATTCTCAAAATCCAGAATTACAGGATTCTGATAGAATTCCTCATAGAATTCCTCAACATTTTCTTCTGTTACTATAGTACATTTTGTACCGAATAGTCTATAACCATGATCAAGTGCAGGTACATCAATATTACCTAACCAAGCATCATAACATATAGCCAGTGTATAGCCACCCTGCTGCCAACCCTGACAGTCTGCAGTTGCTGTCATTTTACCATTTTTAATATGGTCAAGTGCACTCTCGATAGCGTTAATACCAACTACTTTAACTTTTCCGGCCAATCCTTTTGCTTCTAATGCCTGTACTACACCTATGGCCATATTGTCATTGGCACACCATACACCATCAATATCATCATGTGATGCCAATAGAGTTTCCATTACACTAAGTGCTGTATCAGCACTCCAGTTTGCAGTTTCATCAGCCACTAATTCTACACCCGGATGCTCATCCAGTGCTTTCTGTAAGCCTATGCGTCTGTTTACTGCAGTCGTGTTACCAAGCAAGCCTTGAATTGCTACAACTTTCCCTTCAAAAGGTGTGTCAAATTTTTCAAACATTTTAATTGCAATCTGATATCCCATGTCGATATCATCAGGTGAATGATGTGCTACCCAACCGTCATATTCCCATACATCAACATCATCGGGCTTATTCCAAGTTGTACACATATAAGCACCTGCATCTGTAACCATCTCAGCAATTGTCTCACATACAGCTGCTTCATTAGGGTCACAGAATAATATGGCGTTGCCATTTGCTTTTGCTAAAAATGCACTAATTTGATTAATCTGTGTATCACTTGAGCCTTCATTAGTCATCAGCTCATAGACATACTTCTGTCCTATCGAATCCAGATATTCACAAAACGCTCTGCAGCCCTCATCGATAGTAACCATATAAGGATTAGTCAACATTCTGAATGAACATCCTACATATA
>DUQV01000001.1 GCA_012837605.1 Clostridiales bacterium
ATCTATTCGCAAAACAATAGTTTAACGAATAGATGAGTGTATATTTTATCGAAAATCACGAAATCCACTCTTATAAGGCTTTTATCTTGCTACTTTACCTTTACCTTACAGACATATTTTGTACCATTAACCTTGCCTGTAATTGTTACCGTACCTTTTTTCTTTGCTGTTATTATTCCTGATTTGTCAACTGTTGCAATCGATTTATCGCTTGTTGTCCAAGTTACTTTTGATGAAACTCCTACAATATTTAATCTTGTATTTTTTCCGACTGCTAATGTTAATGAACTTTTACTAATGTAAGGATTTTTTACTGTTATATCACAGCTTAATGTTAAATCATCATATTTAGCATATATCTTTGTTGAACCAACCTTTAGAGCTGTGACTTTTCCGTTACTTTTTACCTTTGCTATGGTTGGATCCTCTGATTCCCATTGGTATTTCCCTTCCATATTACCAATACTTAATCCGGTTGTACTATCTCCTCCAAGGTATAAAGTAACTTTTGATTTGTTTAGACCATATTTAATGAATGTTATATTATTTTTCTTTGCATAACTTTCTACTAATCCACTGGATGTACTATAGAATTCCAGATTTTTACTGTTATTATTAAATGCACCTGCTTCAAGATTTATATTTACGTCTAAGAATGTTACCTTCTGAAGATTTTCACAGTAGTTAAAACCGGAATATCTTATAATTCTTACATTAACCGGTATTATTACCTCGTTAATATAATTGTTCAGATTAAAGGCATATGTGCATATTGTAGTTATATTATCCGGAATGGTTATTTTTGAATCCTTGCCTTTATATGTTATTAGAACATCATCCAGTATAACAAAATCCCCTTCATATTCTTTTAGCCATTTAGTTCCATCAAAGGCATGCGGACCTATATAATTAGTGCTTTTTGGTATGTTTATTTCGGCAAGATTACTGCAATTATAAAACGCACTGGGATATATGCTTGTAAGGCTTTCCGGCAATATGATTTCAACTAACCCTTTGCATCCTGCAAATGCGGAGGTATCAATTTTTGTAACACCCATTGGAATATTTACATGGGTAATATATGAGCAATTCTCAAATGCTCCATAACCAATCACATTTATATTTTCAGGTATTTTAACCTCAGTTTAATTTAACAATATCATAATACAGGTTCTTAGAATTATTAAATGATATCAGAAAATAAATTGCTGCTATAAATGATAAGACAATACTTATTATTGCAAAAAAGGGAATTAATAAAAACACAAAAGTAATGACATTGAAAATCGCAAGAAGTTTCCATGTGGATTTAAGGTTTTCACCATTCAAATATGTGTTATATATCCCCTCCATATCTATTACACCCATAACTATATTATATGTAATATATAGAGAAATAGCGGTAGATATGATTGCAAGTAAATACGTCATCGCTCCAAATAATACAGATGCACCAATCAGATCTATAAAATAAAGAAAACCTGAATAAACTGCCATACCGGTTACAAATGGTTTGATTTTTATAAAAAATGTACTTTCATGAACCATTTCTTCCAAACCTACTATTATTAAAATATAACCAATAAAATCCGGAAATAATCCAATGTTCGAATTACCAATATTAATATTAAAATTAATAAAAGCCAAAATGAAACCAATAAATATTTTACTCAACTTATATACTCCCTCTTATTTATTATTTTTATTCTCATACAATTCTGTTTTTCCCATCATGATATGTAAACTATTTATCTTATCCCGCTCCTCTTCTCTCCCATCCCGTAAATATTTACCTGTTCTACCATATGCCCGATATTACCTTCGCCGGCAAACTTACTGTAGTCGAAAAAATTCTCATTCAAAGACAGCCACTCAAGAGGATTATCTTCCTCACGTAATTCGATTTCTTTACTTAGTCTGCCTGCATATACCTCAACATAACAATTCTGATTATAATAAGTAAAATCCATCATATGGTGAAGCTGGATATCATTCGAATCTATACCCGTTTCCTCTTTCAATTCACGATAAGCAGCCGAAAAACCGTCCTCATCCTTATCGATTTTTCCGCCAATCAGATTATATAAGCCCATGTAAGGATCTTTAGTTCTTTTACAAAAAAGCAACTTATTCCCCTCAGAATTGTACACCATGATACAGTTATAACCTTGCATATATCCTCCTTAAGTATTCGGATAATTCCTATTCCCAATCCTTCCATACCTCAGGCTTATAGCCTACTGTTGCCTGTCTTCCGCTGCGAACAATTGGTGTCTTAATAAGAATGGGCTTTTCCAGCATTTTTTCCTCTTTATCCTCATCTGAAAGGTACTTGAACAAGGCTAACAAATTCTTATCCTTGCAGTCTTCGTCAAGCATATTATTATAGCCGCCGACCGCCTGTTTAATATTATTGAATTCGCCCCTGCTTATACCTTTATCAAGTAAATCAACAAAATGATACTTTATGCCCCGTTCTTTAAAATAACGCTCAGCCTTTTTCGTATCAAAGCATTTTTTCTTGCCAAATATCTGTATGTTCATTCTTTATCACATTCTTTCAAATACTATCTTATGCACCAGAACCATTTGATGCTGATGCAAATGATTTTATATGTTATCAATTAGCTTATATTCTTATATGAAGACTCTTAGTTATCTATCTCCAACAGCTCCAAAGTCACCTTTAGCCGGTCCTTCGCATCAATATAAGAATAACGTCCGCCTATCCATTCGCCTTTTTGGATTTCCTTCATGCCGTTTCTTTCAAACTTCTCAACTATCGTCTTCATACCATTAATTACAAATGCTATATGATGTACCCCTTCACCATAGGTATCAAGATCATGCCTCCAAGTGCTCGGTTCATGGTCAGGCTCAAGAAGCTCAATTGTCAGATTCGGTCCTACATTAAAGAATGCCTGCTTTGTCCTTGCCGGTGTCGGCTCACCAAGATACTCTGTCTTTGCAATCTCCCGGGTATCTGTAATAGAAATCTGCGGTTTTTCAACTCCGAACAAATCCGCATAATCTTGTGCTGTTTTTTCAATATCATGACACAAGATGCCTATCTGTGTTACAACATTAGTTCCCATTAAATCTTTCTCCATATTAAGCTCCTTTCAGATTATATATTGTATTTTATCTCATTATTATTTGATTTGCCATCATCTAATCAGAAGAAACATCTAACTATTAAATGAGAATTTGAATACTCACTCAATAGGAATCCTCATTAAATTTGAATACTCACTCAATTTGATATAATCATTCAATTCGAATACTCATTCAATCTGATATACTCATTCGATACACTTTCTAAAGTACTAAGTACTGTGTCACATCATGCCTTCTGAATATTCCGTATTATCCAACATGTTTCTACAGCCGTAGAATATAATAAATGCACACATTAAATTAATACCCGTGAACGGCAGCGTATATAAAAATTGCAGAGTTTCAGGTATTATAAATATTGCAATTAATACTGTTGCAATAATTGATGGTGTAAAAATTATAAACATTAATAATACACCAAGAAATGTTTTGATGACTCTGTTTGGCTGTCCTCCAAATATTCTTTGATACAATACGGTTAATCCGACAAACACCGCTCCCGAGCTGCAATATGCCAACGCCATAAAGATGCACTGCATTATACCTGCACCCCCTACCAAAGCAAAAACACCAAAGATAATGACCGAATCAATACATGGCTTCAGCAATGATGAGATACTGGCTGCGAATAATTTTTTGAATGATGTCTCAGGCACCAAATAAATATATGGCTTAATTAATTCTATCTTAAGTCTGCCAAATACCGTCACAAAGTATTGAAAGTAAATAATCGTGCCCAGAAAAATATAAGCACTTTTATCGTCTTTCATATAGTATCCTGCAATTCCCGCACCAATTGCAATCAGTATGGTAACAATGTCAACAAATATCAAGCGGCTGCCCCGCTTCATCTCTAATAAGTGCTTATAGGCAAACACAAATGCTCCTTTGCTCTTCATAAATCCATTTTCATTATCTTTAATCTTAACCTTGCGGTACGTAGTAGACGAGACATTTCTTCCTTCTTTGTAGTCCTTTAATCTCTGGTGCATAATCTCAGTGGAATACAGAACATCTTCATAATAATCCGCATCGTGAGCAGTTAACAATGTTACAACCAAAGCACTTATTCCCACAAATAAAGCTAATGATATTACAATTTGCATTGTTGAACCTGCAAGGATCCCCTTAAATAACATTACCGACCATCCTGCAATAGGAAAATACCCGAACCACTTACTGTCAACCAATATCTTTATAGCCTCTAATATGTCAACTTGCTTATTCAGAATAATCATATATACAGAAAGTATAAGAATACCGAAAGATAAAAACAGAAATGCTTTAACAATATTCTTTCTGGCTTGATTTCCATTGCTGAAGACATAGATACCTATTGAATACGTTTGGCAAAATATTATCATTATTATATAGATCAAAAACAGAGCAAGCACCTCGGTCATGCCATAACCGAAATTGTTTCTCAGGTTGGAAATTTGATAAATAATAAATATTGATGCAATAACTGTTTTTCCAATTGTGCTTATTAAGCCATAAAACAGTATTTTTTTATTAGATATTGGCGCAACGAACAGCAATCCAACATCAGCCATCGTAAAAAATGATGAACCGGTAGCCAGTCCACTGGTAGTAAATGTAAAATAATATAATAAGCCGAAACCACAAAGAAATAAATACAAAATCCTGCTATCTGCATACACCTCTTTTGTATTATATTCTCCTGTAAAAATCAAGAGAAGTACCGAACCAATAACCATAAGAAGTATAAAACCGTATAGAATTAACATTCCCGGTTTCTTGCGAAGCGATAGGATCCTGTTTTTCATCTGGGTAAACATAAGATAGATTAATGCTCTCATATCATCAATTCTCCCTCTTTGTTATCCTGAAGAATAAATCTTCCAGATCCTCTTCTGCTTCTTCCATTTCACTTCTTTTTCTACTGTCTACGATTTTACCTTCAATCATGATATTGGTACTGTCCCAAAAATCCGTAACACTATCAAGCATATGAGTACTTATTAATATGGCATTTCCGGCTTGCCTTTGCTCAATAATCATATTCTTAAGTTCTTTAATGGCATGAGGATCAAGACCCACCATGGGCTCATCAAACAGTATGACTTTTGGTTCGGGAAGAATTCCGCAGCATATACTGAGTTTTTGCTGCATACCCTTGGACAATTCTCTGCCCAGCTTCTTCTTCTTATCATCAAGCTCAAATCTGGCTAAAAGATTCTCGGCTCTTTCCCTCCAATTCTCTAACGAATAAGCCCTGGCAATAAATTCCATATGCTCCCATACCGTAAGCATCTCATAAAGTGACGGCACCTCAGGTATATATCCGAGATATCTTTTCGCCTGAAGTGTTTTATTACCATAACCGCATATCTCTATGACCCCTGAAAATTTCAAAAGTCCTGATATGCATTTTATCAGTGTTGTTTTTCCGGCACCATTGGGTCCAAGCAGTAATGACACTTCTCCGCTTTCAATACAGAAGCTGACATTATCATTTGCAACCAGTTTACCGTATTTTTTCGTAACATTATTGACTACAAGCATTTATTTATCTCCCGCCTTATGTATAATTTAATAGTATATTATCTCCCGTATGATGTATTATTTATTGGTATAAATATACTGAATTAATTATATCAGTTGTTCTTGGGATTTCCAATACAAAAATATCCACTGATAATAAGGCTTTGGTTGATGTCTGAAATGCAGTAATACCGTA
>DUQV01000068.1 GCA_012837605.1 Clostridiales bacterium
CTGTCGGTAAGCTTGAAGGAGTGAGGGACGTTTTCTACGGAGGTTATGCATCTGGGATTTTTGCATTTTAGTACATTGTCGACAAGCTCGGGAAGTGTGGGATTCTTTTTTTCTATGATTACACCATTTTCTATGATGTTTATGGTGATTTTGTGATCCAGTGCACCGAGGATGTCGAGGTTTATGCCGTCTAACGTTCCTTCTATTTTTATGATGTCTTTTCGTCCCATCTTATTGCTTCGTGCGTTTTTTATAATGGCTACGCTGACATCGATATTCTCTAAGTCAAGATACTTGTATATTTTCATTGCTCCGCCTACCTGTATGTGGTCGATTACGATGCCGTGATTTAATACTCCGATGTTTAGCATATGGACCTCCCTTCACATTCTTGCAGCAGCAGTATTATTAGTGCCATTCTGACGTATACTCCGAACTTGGCCTGTTGGAAATATACGGCTCTGGGGTCTTCATCAACCTCAACCGCTATTTCATTTACTCTTGGCAGTGGATGAAGGACAAGCATGTCTTCTTTTGCGAGAGACATTTTTCTTGCGTTGAGTATATATGTGTCTTTTAATCTGATGTAATCTTCTTCATTAAAAAAACGTTCCTTTTGGACTCTGGTCATATATAGGATATCCAGATCAGGTATTGCCAACTCAAGGCTTTTTACCTCTTCATACGGAACGTTTTTGGGATCCAGTATCTGTTCCTTGATATATGTAGGAATTTTCAATTCCTCCGGTGAAATAAGAACGAATCTGATATTCGCATATCTTGATAATGCCTCTATCAGTGAGTGAACAGTTCTTCCGAATTTTAAGTCACCACAAAAACCAACGGTAAGATTTTCAAACCGTCCTTTAAGATTTTTTATTGTAAGTAAATCTGTAAAGGTCTGTGTGGGATGATTGTGACCGCCGTCACCGGCATTGATAACTGGGATTAAAGAATGGAGTGATGCAACATATGGGGCACCCTCTTTTGGATGACGAATAGCACATATATCTGCATAAGAGGAAATAACTCGTATTGTATCAGCAACACTTTCGCCTTTTGCAGCCGAGCTGGCATCTCCTGATGAAAATCCGAGAATGCTTCCACCCAGATTCAACATGGCGGCTTCAAAGCTTAATCTTGTTCGAGTGCTGGGTTCATAGAAAAGGGTTGCAAGCTTCTTTCTATGACAGGCATTCGAATATTTTTCGGGATCTTTGATGATATCTTCAGCTAAATTAAGAAGTGTATCAAGTTCAGAAAGAGTAAGGTCATTGGGACTGATGATATGCCTCATAAGCTACCTCCGTTTATATTAACTTGGTTATTCTTTATTCTAACTAAATATTCTAGTATATATCAATATAAAATTCAATTAAATAATGACAAGCATTTATAAATTAAACTAATAAAATAAATAAGTAAAAATAATATATAATTCTGCTGACAGTATCGTTATGAGCTGAAAGCAGAATATAATTTATGGGATCCGGATTGATGAAAATATGGATATTTTGTTAATAATAATATGAGCTTTATTGATAAATCATATGAATTTTATTGATTAATCATACGTTTTTGAATAGTCTATTTTATTATTATGTGATATAATAACAGGATACAGCATTTATTTTACCTAGATTTTTAGGAAGGTGTGCGGATATGCTTCAAATTTCACGAACAGGTATTAGGAATTTAGCGTCAAATGATACGGTTTATGCTAGGGGATTGCAATACTATAAGGAAAACCGTGTTGTCAGTGCGTCTTATTCAAATACATCGAAGCTTTACCGTTTTGAGGTGCAGGGAAATTACAAATATTCTGTCACTGTGGAGGCACAGGATGACGGCTCATTTGATTACAGCTGTAATTGTCCGTCGAGACTGAAAGATCAGGGTGCCTGCAAGCATGTGGTTGCTTCTTTGTTGTTCATATTGAAGTATCAGGAAAGACCCATGCTTTCAGAGACGAAATGTCCTGAGGAGAGAAAAATCATTCAGCTGATTGATTATTTTGCTTCTCAGGAGGACAGCAGTATTATCGGTGAAACCTTTGTACTTGAACCGATTATAAGTATTCCTCAGATGTTCAAAAATGACAGCAGCAGGGCATATGTTTCATTCAGGGGAGGAAGCAACCGCAAATACAAGATTCAGACCATAAAGAAATTTCTATCCAATATATATAATAATGAAAGCTTTACCCTAGGTAAGGAATTTAAATATATCAGCGGGGAAAGCACCTTTGATCAGTCATCACAGATTATTTTGGATTACCTCTTGGATATATATGAGATTCAAGAGGTAATAAACAATATGCATTTTTCAAGAATTTTTTCCAAAGCCCATGTTATTATGACTAAGAATATGCTTCTTAAGTTTCTTGCACTTTTGAACGGAAATTCCTTCACATTGGAGCTGTATGGCAAGGTTTATACAAATGTATGCTATAAAAAGAAAAATCCTAAGATTTCATACCGGCTTACGATGGATGAGGAAGCGATATTTGTTGATTATTTAGGTAAGGAGTCTGTAATTCCCATTACCGATACCGGTGAGCTGCTGTATTATGATGGAGTTGTCCACCAACCGGATAAAAACTTTATTCGAAATTTTAAGCCTTTCTTCAATACCCTCAGCAGGAGCAAAGACCCTCTGGTTTTCAAAGGGGAGAGTAAGAATGGATTCCTAAAGCATGTGCTTCCCAGAATCAGTGAGACTATGGAGCTTGAAGTGCCTGAAGAGCTAAAGAACCGCTATATCTCGAAAGATTTGGAGGCAAAGATTTATTTTGACAGGCATAAATACGGAATTAAAGCGGAGCTTAGGTTCAGGTACGGCGATTATGAGTTCAATTCATTTGAAAATGCTTCCTCCGGTCAATATATTATTGTTCGTCAAAGGGAGAGCGAGGATAATGTAACAGCGGAGCTTCAAAAGCTTGGATTTTTTCCGTATAAGAATTACTATTTGCTGAAGAACGAGGACAGGATCTATGAGTTCTTATCCGGTAAGGTTATGGATCTTGAGGGTACAGCTGATTTATTCTATTCGGAGGACTTTAAAAAGCTGGGCATCCGTTCGCCGGGCAATTTTAGTGCCAATGTCAGGGTGAACAGTGGAATTAATCTTCTGGAAGTGGATTTTTCCTTTGAAGATGTGCCGAAGGAAGAAATCAGGAATATTATTCATGCTTATCAGGTTAAGAAAAAATACTACCGCCTTAAGAACGGCAGTTTTATTAATCTGATGGAAGGAAATGTCGACGATCTGTCCAAAATATTATCGTCACTTAATGTAAGCAGCAAAAATATCGAAGAAAACAAGCTGTATCTTGATAAGCAATATGCTGTATATCTTGATAAAGCATTTACGGATAAAAATCTTGAGCTTCACAGAGACCGGGATTTTTCAGTATTGACTGAAAACATACTAAATCCTTCTGTAACGGAATATGCTTTACCCGAGGATATTCAGGTGGAGCTTCGCCCGTATCAGGTTACAGGGTATAAATGGCTTAGGACCTTGGCTGAGCATAATCTTGGCGGTATCCTTGCAGACGATATGGGTCTGGGTAAAACACTGCAGTCAATTGTATTTATTGCCTCGATACTACAGGAGAAGAGATCTGAAAATGCACCGCAGCTTAATTTTCTTGTTGTATGCCCTACCTCTTTGGCATATAACTGGCTGGATGAGATAGAGAATTATGCTCCTTTTATTAAGGCAGCTGTCGTTAGCGGAACACCTCCGGAGCGCAGGGAGATCATAGAAAAGTATGAGGATTATGATGTGCTTATTACTTCTTATCCCTTAATAAGAAGAGATATAACGTTATATGAAGCAATTAATTTTCATACGGTATTTATTGATGAAGCACAATTTATTAAAAATGATTCTTCTCAAAATGCGAAATCGGTTAAAAGGTTGCAGGCTAATCATAGATTCGCACTAACAGGGACACCTATCGAGAACAGTCTGTCCGAGCTTTGGTCCATATTCGATTTTATTATGCCGGGGTATCTGCAAAGTCATTCTAAATTCGTTGAGTTTTATGAGAAGCCGATACTTAGGGATGATAAGGAAGCTTTGGAGGAACTGCATAAGCATATTTCACCGTTTATTTTGAGGCGTATGAAGAAGGATGTTCTGACTGAGCTTCCCGACAAATATGAATCGAAAATGCTTACAGATCTATCCGAGGAGCAAAAGAAGGTGTATATATCTTATCTGGAAAATATAAGAGATGATATTTATACCGATCTGTCCAATGCAGGACCGGACAGGAGCAGGATGAAGATTTTGGCAGCTCTGACAAGACTCAGACAGATTTGCTGTCATCCGTCAACATTTTTGGATAATTATCGGGGCGGCAGCGGAAAACTGGATTTGCTGATGGAGCTTATATCCGAAGCTATTGCTAATGATCACAGAATACTTGTATTTTCACAGTTTACTTCTATGCTTAGAATTATTGAGGATGAGCTTAAGGATATGAATGTATCGTATTTTTGTCTTGAGGGCAGTACCCCTACCGAGGAACGTAATGATTATGTCAAACGCTTTAATAACGGGGAGGGTGAAGTGTTCTTAATATCCTTAAAGGCAGGAGGCACAGGTCTCAATCTGGTAGGTGCCGACACGGTAATACATTATGATCCGTGGTGGAATCCGGCAGTGGAAGAGCAGGCGACCGACCGGGTATACCGTATCGGTCAGCAAAACAAGGTCCATGTACTGAAGCTGATTACCAAAGGAACGATTGAGGAAAAGATATTCAAGCTTCAAAAAAAGAAAAGAGAGTTATCGGATCTGGTGGTAAGCTCTAAAGAAGTATTTATAAATAAGCTTTCAAGAGAAGAGCTCGAGGAGTTGTTCTCTCCGCTGTAAAACATACAATTATGTAATTCTGTCGACAACCTTTCGGATTGCTGTGCCGAAGGATACGGCCAATGCAATCTTCAGTAAATCAAATACTACAAAGGGAAATACGCATACGGTTAATGAATAGGCTATTGTGGAGCCTGAAACAAAGCTGAACCAAAGTGTTCCTATAAGATAGTCCACAGCAAGAGAGGCAACCATGCCGGTTATCAGTATGGCTGTTCGGACTATGTTATGAAAATACCGCTTTGGCTTCAGCTTTATTGATATCTGATATGATATTGATGTTATAAGAGCCATCAGCGGATATCCAATGATGTATCCGCCTGTCATACCGCTTATCACATGAAAGCCTCCTCTAAATCCCGCAAATACAGGCAGACCGAATGCTCCAAGCAGAATATATGATAGAACCGCAAGGAATGCACATTTAGGCTCAAGCATTATACCTGTCAGAAAGATTGCAAGAAATGACAGGGTAAATGGAATGGGTTGTGTGTGAATTGTGATTTGCGCCATGATGGAAATAATTGCCGTAAACATACCTGTTAAGATTAATTTCTTTGTCGTAAGCTTGGTTGTAGTTAACATAATATTATTCTGTCTCCTTGTTCCGAATATATTTTTGTAATATGATTTTTCTATATGTCTTTTTCATAATTTCTTCTTAATTAGTTCTAAATTTCTTCTTATGATCATAGCTGTAATGTTTTTACATGATTATTCAATTGTGATTTCTTATGTTGCATTTTTCAATCATTTTCTTATGCAGACTTCCTCGGAGGATAGTGCTTCTTCATTTTCATATTTTTCTTATGCAGACTTCTCCGGAAGATAGGGCTTCCTTCTTACCGTCAGGATATTCTACAATAAGCCTTGCCCGGTCATCAATATCAACTGCCTTGGCAGGAAAAGAATTATTACCCCTAAGGACGTAAATCTCTTCACCCGGAAGGAATGAACGCTTCTTATACTCCGAAAGGAAGGTCCTATCGGTTATGTTCTCCATAGAATCAGCAAGATTATTGAGTACTTCTGCAGCTAGGACAGATGTAATGGGTTTGTCATCGGGTTTTTCTGATAGAATAGAGCCTGCGATTTCTTTGATTTCTTCAGGGAAATCCTTGGTGGTTATGTTTATACCGATTCCCACTACTGCATAATCCAAGCCGCCGATTTCAATATTTAAAGATGCTTCGGTGAGGATTCCGCATACCTTTTTGCCGTCAATGAATAAATCATTTACCCATTTGATCTGTACAGCTTTATTCGTAATTTTTTCAATAGCCTGTGCAACAGCTACGGCAGCGGTTGTCGTGATTAGCATTGAGTCGTCAAGGTTTAACGTTGGTCTAAGTATTATGGACAGATATAATCCTGTGGAAGCGGGAGAGTAGAAGCTTCGTCCCATACGACCGCGTCCTTCTGTCTGCTCGGCGGCTATTATTACGGTGCCTTCTGGGGCACCTGCAATTGCCATTTCCTTTGCAAGAGTATTGGTTGAGGTGACTGTCTTTCTTACATCAATGTTAAAATCTCTTGCTTTAGCCCTAAGATAAGGGGATATGCTCTCTGCCGTAAGAATATCGGTTGAATAATCAAGACAGTATCCAAGATTGCGTACAGCCGTGATGTTGTAGCCTTCATTTTGCAGCTGCCTGATGTTCTTCCAGACGGCATTTCTGGATACATACAGCTTCTTGGCCATTAAAGCACCATTTATATATGTGCCCCTAGAGTCCTCAAGTATTTTTAGTATCTGCTGCTTAAGTTCCATGCAGTTCCTCCTCTTATAAAATAATGTTTTATCCGCTGATGTTATGTTTTTGTTATATTTAAGAATGAAGTATAACAGAATATTATGAATTGTCAACCCTTCAGAGTAAAAGAGGTGACAATTCACGTCTGTCAAACACTTCATACTGGCATAACACTGCAAAACACACTAAACTTGCAATACAAGTTTTACGCTGAAAAAAGAGCTGTTATCAATATAGAAGAGTTACAACTTAGTTACGACACCTCTATATTGATAACAGCCCATATAAATATATATAATATAATTGTCTGATAAGAAATAGGTTGTTGAGTCCGCCTAAGAGAATATTATTCGACGGGTTCTTCAGTGTAATTATCAGATTCTTCAAATGAATCGGTATAGAATTCCTCAATGAGCCTATCAAGATAATCCTGATTTTGCTCACCGAATTCATTAATCAGCATTTCTCTGATTGTTTCGGTTTTCTTGATGTAATCAAGTTCCTCAGATAATTCGGCATTTGAGATGGAGGATAAGAATTCCTCTGTTACATTAGCACGCAGCCATTCGTTAATCTTTTCGGTCAGTTGGTTTTCCTCATCAATCTCGAGCTTTAGCTGTTTGGCTTTTTTGCCTGTGGACAGACCTACATAGATGAAGAACAGGAATAATAAACCCATGATTATGTTAGGAAACAGACCATGCAAAACGGTAAGAATCTCAACAGCATTCAGTATCACGAATATAAAGCCCGCAGCACCTAAGAGCAGAAAAATGTATTGCGTACCAACATAGTCTTTATATTTTTCTGATTTCATAACATAACTTCCGCTTCCCGCTAAAAGACTCTTGATAGATTCTTTTTCTTCTGTATCAGTATCTGTAAGTGCATCGTCAGAATCCTCATCGGCAGCCTCGGAATCCCCATCATCAGCCTTGGAATCCTCATTATCAGCCTCAGAATCCTTATCTGTTTTATTAACACTGTCATCCGAAGCTTCATCCTGAGCAGTGCCTTCCGGTTTTGGAGTATCATCATTGTCTTCGTCACTGGCTGTATCAGAACCGGCATCATCTAAGGATGAGTCAGAAAGAATATTACTTTCGTTATATTCATTTATGCTTTCCTGACTTGATTCTTCCTTCTCAATTCTGTCTCTTTCAGCAAAATAAAACGCCTGATAGAGTTTTTTGGCTTCTTTTTCTTTCCTAAAGGGAATTGACAAGATATACGAGTCTCTCTTTTCATCGAAGTATATCTTGGTTTCTAAACCGGAGCTATTAAAATAATTAGCCAGTTTTTCTGCAATACTTCTTCTTTCAGCCTGGAAAAAAGGCATAAATTCTTGCATGACATCAACTCCATTTCTTTTATAGAATATGAAAGACTGCGTTTTTATTATTCGACCATAAATCTGTGGTAGGTTTTCTTTCCTTTTCTTACTAAGATTGCACCGTCTGAATCGAAATGCTTATCTGTAAGAACCAAATCAAAGCTGTCAACCTTTTCATTATTTACCGTTACTCCGCCCTGCATAATGGTTCGGCGTGCATCGGAGCGGGAGACTGCAAGCTTGGCATCACACATAAGAGTTATAAGATCAATTCCTTCAGCAAATCTGTCAGCCGAATAAGTTGTGGTGGGAATATCATCGGATTTCGCATCACCGCCGAATAATGCCCTTGAAGCCTCCTGTGCTTTTCTGGCTTCTTCCTCACCATGTACAGTCTTTGTTATTTCAAAGGCAAGTACTTCTTTAGCATGATTTATCTCAGCGTCCTTCAAAGCACCAAGCCTTCTTACCTCATCCATCGGCAGGAAGGTGAGAAGTCCTAAGCATTCTTCAACCTTCACATCTTCGATGTTTCTCCAATATTGATAGAATTCATAAGGAGAGGTCTTGTTAGGATCCAGCCACAAAGCTCCTCTCATGGTTTTGCCCATCTTAACTCCTTCGCTGGTAGTCAGCAGCTTAAAGGTGAGACCGTAAGCGGGCTTTTGTTCTTTACGGCGTATCAGGTCAACACCGCTTATTATGTTGGACCACTGATCGTTGCCGCCCAGCTGAAGCACGCAGCCGTACAATTTGTTCAATTTCCAGAAATCATAGGACTGCATAAGCATATAGTTGAATTCGAAGAATGTGAGTCCTTTCTCCATTCTCTGCTTGTAAGCCTCTGCGGCCAGCATTTTATTTACGGAAAAATGAATTCCTATCTCGCGTAAAAATTCCACATAATTTAAATCAAGCAGCCAATCCGCATTGTTTGCAAGGATTGCTTTGCCGTCAGAAAAATCTATGAATTTGGAAAGCTGTTCTTTGAACCGGTTTGCATTATAATCAATGGTTTCTCTGGTCATAAGTGTCCGCATGTCTGATTTTCCTGAAGGATCACCGATCATTGTGGTTCCTCCTCCCAGCAGGGCAATCGGTTTATGTCCGGCACGCTGCATATGCATCATAGCCATAATCGTAAGGAAATGTCCTGCGGTCAGA
>DUQV01000069.1 GCA_012837605.1 Clostridiales bacterium
CTGATACAGTAAAATCCATAGGGCATGCAGCTTTTGCTAACTGTATGAACTTGGAAAGTGTCCGAATGGCAGATTCTGTGGAGAGTATAGGGGAGCAAGCCTTCCGCTATTGCCGAAAACTTAAAAACGTAAAGTTATCGAATTCGTTAAAAAGTTTAGAGTTTGGTTTATTTGAAGGATGCAGTAGACTGTATAATATTGCTCTTCCCGAATCATGTGAAAGTATATCCAGTAATGTTTTTTCCGACTGTCGTAGATTAAAGTATATCACTTTTCCGGAGAAAATGAATGAAAATATATGTAAGCAAATGCTTATAAATATTTCAAGAATTAAATCTTCTTGTATAATATATTTAACTAAGAGCGATAAGAACAAAGCATTTGTTAAGTATCTACAAAATCAAGGATGGGAAGTAGAGAAACTGGATCTGCAAACGAAAGATGTTTCCCTAAAAATAAGAGAAACATTTGAACTAAGAATGAACAGCTATGCAAAATGTACATGGGAATCAAGCAACCCATCGGTTGCAGCAGTTAATTATTATGGTAAGATAACAGCAAAAAATAAGGGAACAGCAGTAATAACAGCTACACTCTATGGTAAAACTTATAAGTGTAAGGTTACTGTTAAATAGTGTGACCGTGGAATAAATCCAGTAAAATCAAGGGCTTTGTCGTTGTAAAAGTAGAAAGTGCACGACTGTGTCACGTCTTTATCAAAAATTAGACCGCTGCATACTTCGGTATATGTAGCGGTCTTTAATTGTCAACTGTAAACTAGAAAACAGGTAAAACTCATGTTCTCAACTATTAAATTTGAGTATTATTTAGGAGCCTTGCACTCATCTTATACAGATTTCATTATGAAGGATAAGTTTAGAAGGATACACATCTTTGAAGTAAAGAGTGTAAATCAATCAGCTGGATTTAGCTTTGACAATAACATATATATTGCTAAGGTTGCAGAACTAAAAAATGTTATAAACAAGCTTGCTTCTAACGGGTCATATGTTATACCTACCTATTATGAGAGATGATGTTTGGCGTATTACTTTGTTTAAGAAAAGACTTTACAATTGATCTGTTCAGAGTATTTGTTAACACGCAATAACTTTATTTTAATAAAACCCCCTATTTGAGTAGAGGAAAGGTTTAACTAAATCTGAAGTTCAATGAAGGCGACCTCCCATATGGTACAATAGCCACTGTGAGGTCGTTTCTAAATTATTCCGCTTGAAGAGTGTCAGTCAAAATTTACTTGTTTCCTAAATCCCTAAGTCCAATTCCCATTTGCGGGCTATTTTTTATGTATAATTTAAAATAGTATTTTATGACAAATTTCTTTAACATTCTTTTCAAAATGGATATATATGTAGTATAATTAGTAAAATAATTCTAATCATTTTATTTGAATTACTAGGGACATGTAATATTATATGACATTACGAATCGGGCATTTAATAATAATTATGAACTTTTTGTGTAACTGTGATAAAGGTCATATGAATAATTATAGGAGGTATAAAATGAGATTTTCTCAGAGAATAGGCAAAACACCCATAAAAGTAAATATCCAAAAAGATACAATGGATGATGATTTAAGAACATCTCTTTGGAATGTTTTTTATGATTTTGTTGCTGAGAAAATTGGAAATGATTTATGTCATTCCGAATATTATCTGCTTATCAGAAATATGTGGGTTTACTTTTTTAAAAAGCCTTTAGATAGTCTAAATGATTGGTTCCCAACAACCCTTAATAGAATACGAACGTGGTTTTTTGTTTGCGAATGGTATGAAGTATACGACTTCATAGAGTTTCTTGTTCAAGCTGAGAGTCCAATTGATAAGGATTCATTTATTATATACTGTAATCTAGTATTTGAGAGAGAAGTGTCTGCTTATAGAATTATTGGTCATAAAATAGGTGAAATAACTGATGATAATGAAATTAAGGGGATTGAAGATGCCTTGGATGCTACAAAAACGGATATCTTCTCTGCAGTACATAATCATCTTAAATCTGCACTAACAATGCTAACCAATCGAAATAAACCTGATTATAGAAATTCAATAAAAGAATCAATTTTAGCAGTAGAATCATTAGCTAAGATAATATCAGGAGATTCTAAAGCAGAACTAGGAAAGGCATTAAAAAAGATTGAAGACAAAATAAAAATACACCCTGCTTTAAAAAAGGCATTCTTATCATTATATGGTTATACAAATGATGAAGGTGGTATTCGTCATGCTATGCTTGATGAGAAAGTAATATGTTTTGAGGATGCAAAATATATGTTGGTATCATGTTCTGGGTTTGTTTCGTATCTCATAATGAAGGTTGATAAAATTGGATATAAGTTATTAGATTAAGATATTGCAAAGTATTATTGCCTCTGTGGACAAAGGGAAGTCGCTCACCTTTATAGTATTTTACAATACACTAAAAGTGAGAGACATGCGTTCAAATCGCATCAGGGGCATTAAGGGGATAGTATATGTGTCTCCATGAAGAAGCTTTCTAAAGCACTGGTAATATGCATAGCCGGTAATACAATTGAACGTCTAAAGAGTTTTGGACTTCTTGAAAGCATGGAAAAGGTTATGCTTGGAGATAGAATATTTGACAGAGCTGATGACAGCAAGATGATAATACTTGACGGAACATCAAAACATGATATGGAATTGCGTGAGAGAAATTGGGAAAGACATTTAAGAACAGCATATAATGCAGGTTATAATCTGTGAGAAAAATTCAAGGTATATTTATCAGGTAATAAAGCATAAATGATAGTATTAACTATAATCTTACTATTATAAATTCTGTCACAAGACAGATTAGTCAAAAAATATGAGGAGGAAATCATGTTATTTGCACATAATTTTAGACAAATAGCCCGTGACAGCTTGAATGGAAGGTGGCCTACTGCTATAGGAGCCGGTTTTATTGCCAGCTTATTCGGTGCTGCATGGTTTAACAACAGGATGAATATATTTGAGCTTATATCCGAAATAAACGTGAAGGAAAAACTCATTAAAATCTCATATGGTGGCTTATCGGGATTCTTTCATGCAACGTCATGGTTAATTATCATGGCTTTAATATGGAATATAGTTTGCTTATTAGTAAGTGGTGCGATAGCTTTAGGTTATGCAAAGTTCAATATGATTCTGGTGTCCAGAGACAGGGGAGCCGTATATTATTGGCAGGTGTTTAGCCAATTTGGCAGAGTATGGGCAGGATTATGCATGCAGCTTCTACGATGGTTGTTTGTTTTTTTATGGTCACTGCTGTTTATAATTCCGGGTATTATAGCATTTTATAGCTACAGCATGACCGCTTACATAATGATAGACCATCCCGAATATGGTGCATATGAAGCGATTATGGCATCAAAAGAGATGATGAGAGGACATAAATGGAGGTTGTTTTGCTTACATTTTAGCTTTATAGGATGGAGTTTATTATGCTGTTTCACCTGTGGTATAGGTTTTCTTATACTTACTCCATATGTTGAGGCTGCGAATGCGGCTTTTTACATGGAGCTGGCTCATAGCAGGACTTAAGTTATAAAGGAAGAAGGCTTAAAAGAGATGAGAAAATATATAGATCTAAGTCAAAGTATTATTCATGATATGCCAATCCATCCCTATGATGACAAAGTTATTCTTTATCAGGATAAGTACTTGGATAAAGATAAATATGTTAATCACAGGCTTGAGATTGGCATGCATTCAGGCACTCATATTGACACGTCGATGCATATGACTGACAGCAAAACTTACATCAGCGATATACCAATAGACAGATTCATTGGAAGAGGTGTTCTTCTTGATGCAGGAAATGAAAGAAATATAAAATTCAAAGACTCTTACTCCGATTTAGTGCAAAAGGACGATATAGTATTAATATATACAGGTCATAGCGACTTATACGGTACAGATGAATATTACTCGAATCAGCCTGTAATAGATGAAGAACTGGCGGATTTTTTCATAGAGAAAAATATTAAGATGCTGGGTATGGATTTACCTTCACCTGATAATTATCCTTTTGATATTCACAAGAAATTGTTTGCTAACAATATATTGATAATAGAAAACCTGGCAAATCTGTCAAAGCTTGTAGGGGTAGAAAGCTTTGAAGTGATTGCGTTTCCTTTAAAGATTAAAGCTGAAGCCTCTATAGTCAGAGTTGTAGCCTGCATAACGAAAGTAAAATAATTGGACATTGAAAAACAGGCAAAGAGGGTTCCGGAATACCCCAACATTTTGTGTGAGGTTATACCGATGCCCTCTTATGCTATCTTTCTTTTATTACTGTTCTTCCAAAGTTTCAATATCTATATCATTTTTCAAAAGGATATGAACCTTATCAATTCTATTTTTGTCAACTGCCGCCACTGTAAATACAACATTTTTATCTGTAACTGTTTCCCCTTCTTCAGGAATACGATCCAAAAGGTATATAATGTGACCTGCGATAGAGTCATAATCAGAGGATTCAATATTAAGTCCTAGGGCATCATTTATATCATCCAGCTTTGTGTTGCCGTCTACGATATACTCGTTATCTGATAATGGCTGTATACAGTCTTCCTCATCTTCATCATATTCGTCCCTGATTTCGCCGACTATTTCTTCAAGAAGGTCTTCTATGGTTAATAGTCCGGCAGTCGCACCATATTCATCAAGAACAATGGCAAGGGCAATTGATTTTCTTCTCATTTCAATAAGGAGTTCGGAAGTCTTCTTATATTCATAGGTAAAATAAGGATCCCTCATGATATCAGTGATTTTAAAATCTTCTTTATTCCCATTATAGAAGAAAACGTCCTTAAGGTTTACAATTCCTATTACATTATCCCGGCTTTCTGCATAAACGGGAAGTCTTGAATATTTGTCGATAGAAAACAGATGAACAAGCTCATCAAAGCTAAGATCCACACTTGCGAAAGACATATCAATTCTTGGAACCATTACATCCTTTGCCAGCGAATCACCAAAATCAACAACATTGGTTATCATTCTGCGTTCTTCACTCTCGATAACGCCTTCCTCATGACTGACTTCCAGGATGGTTCTAAGCTCACTTTCAGTCATGGGTGTGGGTTTCTCGTTTGGATCAATCCGAAAGAGTCGCATTACACCGTTGCATAACTTATTGATGATAAATATTACCGGGGTAAGAAGATTTGTTATTATCAGGATCGGTCCGGCTATACGAAGTACAATCTTTTCTGCCTTAATTGAGGATATGGTTTTCGGAGTTATTTCTCCAAATATAAGGATAAATAGTGTAAGTATACCTGTTGCAAGTCCGACCCATCTGTTTCCCCATATGTCAATTGCCATAGTAGTGGTAAGAGCAGATGCTGAAAGATTAACAATATTATTACCGATAAGCAGAGCACTAAGCATCTTCGTGGGGTCATCAATCAGCTTCAAAGCACTTTTAGCACCTTTAACATCATCATCGGCAAGACTTCTCATCCGAAGCTTGTTTATTGCTGTAAGAGCAGTCTCTGATCCTGAAAAAAATGCAGACATAAGTAATAGTATCAACAATATTACCGCTCGTGCGGCGTCACTCGAATCCAACAAATCATCTCCTAAAAAAATTAGTGTTTACAATATGTTATATAAAATCATATATTAAAGTCAAGCATGATTATGGTTTATATTATAACATATATGCTTTATAATTTTACAAGATTAGGTATTGAAAGTCAACATAAAATAATGCTACCGATAAATCAAATAATTCCTATTGTTCAAGCTTTATTTATAGTGTATTATCGACAATGTAGGTCTAAATATTAGAATCAATTGATTTTAAACAGAAATGACATTAAATTAACCACATATACAATAATTCAGAGATAAGAGGTATTGATTTGAGAAAGAAGTCCCACATATCACTTGCGAAATTTCTTATACATAATAATGAGGAGCATCAGCTCAGACGACATAAGAAAGCATTTTACATCGGAAGTATTCTGCCGGATTTGAAGCCGTCATTCTTAACAAGGCGGCATAGCATTGAAGAAACCTTTGATATTCTCATAGAAGAGATTAAAAAAATAACTGTTGATTATGATTTCAGCAAGGGTATTAACAGATACTACGCAAGACATCTCGGAATTATCACCCATTATTTGGCTGATTATTGTACATTCCCGCATAATTCATGCTATACAGGTTCAATGACTGACCATGTATATTATGAGAAGGAAATGAAATATAGATTACGGGAGTATATAGAACTGGATGATATATATCAACCATCAGATGAGAAGCAAAGGTTTAAAACATTTGATGAAATAATCCACTTCATTAAGGCAACACATAAGGAATACCTTAAGGCACTCAAGGCAGTAAAGCAGGATATCCGTTATATTATTGAGCTTTGCAGCAGAGTAGTTGAAGCCATACTGGAATTCTTTAAGATGGCAACTCATGCTATTCAAAAAGGCATTAAGCCTTCATTATTATTAGAAGGGCACTAATACTGAACTGTATCTGCTGCGTCTGTACAAGGGATATATTTATATACCCTGTATATGCGCAGCATGTACGTCAATATAGATGCCCTTTTTATATGTCTCGTATTATAACGTTGGAGTATGACGTATACGAAGGATGTCAGTTATTTCCGCGATATACAGGGTATGTGTATCTCCATTTCGATACCACGTATTAACCAGCCTTTCATCCAACAGACCATCCAAGCTTAGAGGTTGTCTAAATAACTTTCTGCATATCAGTACATGATTTGCTTCATCAAAATAAGGGGTACCATTATAATAGACTAATGTCAATCCGGACTTTTCTATCTTATTCTCGATTCGACCTGATACCGTGCCAAGATAATTGAGGGTTTTCCGATATTCTTTATCAAAAAAGCTTAAGGAAAATGTATCCTCCCTGTCTACGAATTCTTTAGTATATCTCTGTGGTCTGATAACGACATATGCAACATTCTTGCCATACATAACTCCCAATCCACCCCAGGAGGCTGTCATAGTATTAACCTTTTCTTCGGTACCTGCTGTTATTAACATCCAGTCTTTTCCGATTAGTTGAAACGGATTTTTTCGAAACTGTTCAGCAGAGATTATTTTATATTGGTTCATTCTTTCATCCTCCATAATTAAATAGTTATATTATTTACTATATTTTATGTTATATACGATGATGCGATAAGTCAAGTAAAATAGAACTCTGTCCTCATTATTTCACAATAAGCATCATCCTGCATATATTGTTTATAATAATTATATCATTAGGGAGTTAATAAAATGATAATCCATGTGGTACAGCAGGGCGAAACCTTAGTTTCGATAGCAAATCAATATGGTGTTACTCCGGAGAGATTGATTATAGACAATGAGTTGCCCAATCCTGAGAATTTGGTGGTTGGGCAGAGTATGATAGTAAGGATTCCTACACAGGTCCATACTGTGGTAGAAGGTGATACTCTTAACGAAGTTGCACAGGAATATGGTATTACTACTGATGAATTACTAAGAAATAATCCATGGGCGGCAGCCCAGGAGTCCTTACAGCCGGGTCAAACGCTGCTGATATCGTTTGAGAGAGATCCGGCTATTGATACAGCATTGATAATTGGTTATTTGTATCCTTTTATTGACCGAAGTGTGCATCTGAAATCACTGCCTTTTCTTACCTATCAGTCACTGTTTACCTATGGTTTTACACCGTCAGGAGACTTGGTACCTATCGAGGATGAAGGGCTCATAGCTGAAGGATATGAGATGGGTGTACCGCCCATCATGGTATTGGCTCCTATGTCTGCTGATATGACATTTGATACTCAGATTGCTCATGACATGTTCGTTAATCAGGAGGGACAGAACAGACTGATAGAAAATATTATTGCCACTATGCAGGAAAAGGGATATATAGGTCTTGATATTGATTTTGAATTCATTCGTCCTGAGGATAAGGATTTGTTCATTGGTTTTATAGCAAATGTTAAGAGTCGCTTGGAACCGCTTGGACTTCTTACTCTTGTTGCATTGGCACCAAAAACCTCAGGAGAGATGACGGGGTTATTATATGAGGCACATGATTACCCGGCTATAGGTGCAATTGCTGATTTGGTTCTGCTTATGACTTATGAATGGGGTTATCTTTTCAGCTCGCCCATGCCAACTGCTCCGCTTAATAATGTACGTCAGGTACTTGAGTATGGAGTATCGGTTATACCGAATGATAAAATATTAATGGGTATACCAAATTATTGCTATGATTGGGCTCTTCCATTTATAAGAGGGGAGGGTATGGCAGAAGCTCTCAGTAACCAGGAAGCTATAATCCGTGCAGCCCGATATGGTGCAACTATAGAATATGATGAAGTAGCACAGGTACCATTCTTTTTTTACACAAATGAGCAGGGAGTTGAGCATGTGGTATGGTTTGATGATGCAAGAAGTATGAATGCAAAACTCCGATTGATTGCAGAGCTGCAGATCAGAGGTGCAGGCATATGGCAGATTATGGACTTCTTTCCGGCTTTATATATGGTAATAAATGAATTATTTACAATAGAAGAGGGATAATGAATATGAAGTGCAGGAATATTTTCAATCTCTAAGAAAATATTTGAGGAAGAAATATATATATGGTACTATAATAATGTATAGGGGAATGCTGCTGTATATCATGACATAATTTTAGCAACTGAAGGCTGTAGAAAATCTCAAGGAGACTGTTATGGGAAAGCGAATATTAAAAGAAGTTCTTAGTTGGGTTGCAATGTTTGCTGTAGCGATAATGTTAGCATTAATAATTAACCGATTTGTCTTTTTTCAAGTTGAAGTGCCAACAGGTTCGATGGAAAATACCATCATGATAGGAGATAGGGTGTTTACATTACGTCTGGCATATATTTTCAGCAGTCCTAAACGGGGAGATATCGTAGTATTTCCTTATCCCGATGATGAAACAGTGGATTATATAAAGAGAATTATCGGAATTGGAAATGATAAAATCGAAATAAAAGACGGTGTACTATATATTAATGATGAACAAATAACAGAAGATTATCTATATGAACCAATGAGAAAGGAAGACTTTGGTCCGGTTATCGTTCCTGAGGGGCATTATTTTATGATGGGAGATAACAGGAACATATCCGGTGATGCAAGAGTCTGGGAGAACCGTTTTGTAAAGAGGGAAAAGATAAAGGGTAAGGCGATATTCAAATATCCCAATTTTAAGTGGTTGAATTAATTTTTATAATAAGCAGATTGGTCCAAGGAAATTAGTATGATTTTCCAGGAACAATCTGCTTATTCTTGATTAATCTGTGAAACAGAATATATAAGGCTATCTTTATTAATCATTTTATTGTTCAATCACTATTTAAATATTCTTCATTTAATTCGATCACCTTTTCCATAGCCTCTTTTCCCGGTGCACCTATGATGTTTCTTTTATTTACACATGCAGTAAGGCTGATGGTTTCATAGATGTCATCTTCGAATACAGGGCAAACAGCTTTGTATTCCTCCAAGCTTAATTCATCCAAGGATATACCCTTTTTTATACAGGTTAATACCAATTGACCTATTATACCATGGGCATCCCTAAATGGTACCCCTTTATTCACAAGGTAATCTGCCGCATCGGTGGCATTAATAAAGCCCTTTGTTGCACTGTTTTCCATGATATCCTTATTGAATTTCATGGATGACAGCATTTTGTCAGTTAAGGCAAGACAGCCTTTTACCGTATCGATAGCATCAAAGGTAAGCTCCTTATCCTCCTGCATATCCTTATTGTATGCTAACGGAAGACCTTTCATAGTAGTAAGAAGTGATATCAGAGCACCGTAAACTCTGCCGGTTTTTCCCCTTACCAGCTCAGCAATGTCGGGATTCTTTTTTTGAGGCATAATGGATGAGCCGGTGGAATATGCATCATCCAGTTCGATGAAGCGATATTCATTGCTGTTCCATATGATGATTTCCTCGCTTAGACGGCTAAGGTGCATCATGATAATAGACAGAGCTGAAAGAAATTCTATCAAATAATCTCTGTCGGACACACCATCTATGCTGTTTAGGGTTGGTCCGTCAAATCCCAGAAGAACAGCACTGTACTCTCTATCAAGCGGATATGTGGTACCGGCGAGGGCTCCTGAGCCTAAAGGAGATAAATTCATTCGTTTAAATATATCGGATAGCCTTGAGCGATCCCTTTTAAACATCTCAAAATACGCACCCATGTGGTGTGCCAGGGTTATCGGCTGTGCTTTCTGAAGATGAGTAAAACCCGGCATGTATGTCTGAATATTATTCTTCATAATCTCATGTATCGTTGCCAAGAAATTCTTTATCAGAGCATCAGTTTCTTTTATCTCATTCTTTATGTAGAGCTTCATATCAAGCGCTACCTGATCGTTCCTGCTGCGTCCGGTGTGGAGCTTTTTACCTGTCTCTCCAATTCTTTTAATAAGCTGTGATTCAATAAAACTGTGAATATCCTCGTATTCCGGAGTAATCTCAAGAGTCCCGTTAATTATATCTTCCTTAATATCTGAAAGACCCTTGATGATAAGATCTCTTTCAGCCTTTGTTAATATTTTCTGTTTTTCCAGCATATCAGCATGGGCAATACTGCCCTCTATATCCTGACGAAAGAGCTTCTTATCAAAGGATATGGAAGCATTAAAATTATGAACAAGCTGATCTGTTTCCTTTGTAAAACGTCCGCCCCAAAGCTTCATATAACCTACTCCTTGCATTATTTTGTAAAAATGTATTTTATCGGTATATTAAACTATAAGCTATATTAACTTAATATTTAAAATTATTCAAGAAAAATTTATAAATATACATATTGCACACTGCACAATGCATACTGCGTATTGCATAGTACAATATGCATTTTGCGTTTTACTCATTCATCAGCATCTTTACAGTCCATACAGCTTTTCAAATTTATCTTTCAGATATTCAACATAATAATCTGCATTAAAATCTTCTCCCGTTACATCCTTTAGGAGTTGGGTTGTATTCTTTGTAGCTCCATATTTGTGTATGTTATCTCTTAGAAATTCGCGGATTGGCGTAATGTTGCCTTCTTTCAGATAGTCATTCACCGGCATAACATCCTTTATTTTAGCATACAGCTGGGATGATATAGCTGAGCCTATGGCATATGACGGGAAATAACCGAACTCACCAAAGGACCAGTGAATATCCTGCAGGATACCTTCTGAATCGTTTGTAGGAGTCAGTCCCAGATATTCCTGATACTTTCTGTTCCAAAGATCAGGGAGATTATCCACATCGACTTCGCCTGAGAATATGGCTTTTTCAATTTCATAGCGAATAATAATATGAAGAGGATAGGACAGCTCGTCAGCTTCGGTACGAATAAGACCCGGCTCTGATTTGTTAATACCCTTTATAAACTGCTCCAAGCTTATATTCTTCATATTCTCAGGATACGTTTCAACTAATTTAGAATAGATAGGTGTCCAAAACTCCTCGCTCCGACCAATAATATTCTCGAATAGTCTGGATTGAGATTCATGCATTCCCATGGATGTTCCTGTTCCGACAAGTGTTTGCGTCAGTGAATCATCAATGTTCATTTCGTATAAAGCATGACCTGTTTCATGTATTACTGAGAAAATGGCACTTTCCAAGTTGTTTTCTTTAAAATGGTTAGTAATACGAACGTCATGATTATGAAGATTCAATGTGAATGGATGAGCACTTTCGGCAATAACACCTTTGTTAAAATCGAAGCCCAGATAACCGCTCAGATATTTGCAGAATTTCTTCTGCTTCTCCACATCATAAGTTAAAAAATTATAACTCTTGTCGATATCATCTGATTTTTTGGATATTTGCTTTAATAAGGGTATGATTTCCTTCTTAATCTTATCAAAGAATATATCCAGCTCTTTAATACCGAAGCATTCATCAAAATCACCCAGAAGTACCTCATACGGCTTCTGACCCTTCTTAACACGATATCCGGCGAATTTTTTCTTGTATTCAATGATTTTCTTCAGATAAGGGGCAAAGTACTCATAATTATTATCCTTCTTTGCTTTGTTCCAAGCTCTGCCGGCAACAATGGTAAGCTCATTGAAGGCCTTGAATTCTTCAGGTGGGATACTTTCCAGCTGTTCATATATTTTATCAAGCTTCTTAATGATGGCTTTTTCCTTATCGGTAAGCTCTTCCTGCTCCTTATCTTCCTTAAGCTTTTTAAGGAGCCGCCTGACATCATCATTTATCAGGCATTTCATATATTCGTCTGACAGTATGCCGACAACCTTAGAGGTATAATCTGCAGCTTCAAAGGGAGCCATGGTCTGGTCATCCCATTCAAATAAACTTCTTGCAGTTTCTATTGCCATTGCTTTGTCCAGAAAAGGTTGAAGCTTTTCAAAGGTTTTACTCATTTTAGTTTAATCCTTTCATTAAATATATGATACTTAAACTAGTATAACAATATTTATAATTCATATCAATCCAGTATTTTCATACAAATATGCTTGTCTTAAGGATTGATATTAGGTACAATTATTACGTATCTTATTTTGAGGTCAATAAGGACTAAGTTAGAATAGGTTTCATAATTTCGTTAATAATAGAGAGGATGGCTGCAGACAATTAAAAAATATATAATAAATAATGGCAGACTATTGATAAAATACAAATAAATATAATAAAGAAAGGATGGATTGACATATGAATAATTTTAAGATTGAAAGGATAATTGGACGTGAGATACTGGACTCCAGAGGTAATCCTACTGTAGAGGCAGAAGTAATATTAGCAGACGGCAGCATGGGCAGGGCAGCAGTTCCTTCAGGAGCTTCAACCGGAGCTTTTGAGGCGGTTGAGCTGCGTGACGGTGATAAGAACAGATATCTTGGTAAAGGAGTAAAAAAAGCTGTAGAGAACATAAACACAACAATAGCATCAGCTCTAAAAGGAATGGATGCCGGTAATCAGGCAGAACTGGATGCTGCAATGAACAAACTGGATGGAACTCCTAATAAAGGAAAGCTTGGGGCAAATGCTATCCTTGGCGTATCCTTGGCAGCAGCGAAGGCTGTGGCTACGTCACTTGATGTTCCGCTTTACCGTTATATAGGCGGTGTAAATGCCAAGACACTTCCGGTTCCGATGATGAATATTATTAATGGCGGTAAGCATGCTGACTCCAGCCTGAACATACAGGAATTTATGATTATGCCTGTAGGAGCAAAGACATTCAGTGAAGCTATGGAACAAAGCACTACCGTATTCCATACATTGAAGAAGCTTCTTAAGGATGACGGATATGTAACTGCAGTCGGAGATGAGGGCGGATTTGCTCCTAAGTTTGACAGTGATACACAGGCTCTGGATTATATTGTAAAGGCAATAGAGGCTGCAGGATATCGTGCCGGCGATGACTTCTATATTGCTATTGATGCGGCGGCTACAGAGATGTATGAGGAAGCCAAGAAAGCAGGAAGAGATGGAGATTATCTGTTCTGGAAATCAGGAGAGTATAAAACCGTTGATCAGATGGTTGATTTCTGGGACGATATCTGCAGCAGATATCCTGTAATATCCCTTGAGGACGGCTTGGCAGAAGAGGATTGGGAAGGCTGGAAGAAGCTGACCGAGCGTATCGGTCATAAGGTACAACTGGTTGGAGATGATTTATTCGTAACCAATACTGAGAGAATACGAAAAGGAATAGATGGAGATATCGCAAATTCCGTATTAATAAAGGTTAATCAGATCGGTTCATTAACAGAGACACTTGATGCAATAGAAATGGCCAAGAACAACAAATGGACAGCAGTAGTATCTCATCGTTCGGGAGAAACCGAGGATGTTACACTTGCGGATATAGCAGTAGCAACCAATGCAGGGCAGATTAAGACCGGTGCTCCTTCCAGAACCGATCGGGTGGCAAAATACAACCAGCTTCTCAGAATAGAGCAGGAGCTTGGAAACAACGCAGTATATCCGGGCAAGAAGGCCTTCAAAGTAAACAGATAAAATTAATCAGACTCTTTCCCGCGAGTTAATACATGTCATAATATTACAGTATAATTATATATTTCAGATATTAAAAAGAGCAGTTTTATAAATAATACGAAGGGGTGTATATGTACCCCCGTAATGCACATTTAGGAGAACTATATTTGTGTTTTGTATAGTCGCTACGGACGTTTAGTCCGTATAAGACATACAAAACACAAATATTGAACTCATAATCAGTGTGTGAGGGGGTATATATGCCCCACTCAGTATTATGAAGCTTCTCACTCACATTCATAAAAGCTATTTGTGTTTTATCTCGTATTCATAAAGACTATTTGTGTTTTATCTCGTATGGCTCTTTTATCTTGCAGCGGTAACCTTTTATAACATTACCGCTTTCCAGTGCAATGACTTTTCCGGTATCCATACTCCATTCATATGGCATGTTATCATATAGAGTATTGTTATCCCACATGGTTTCATCATAAGGTCTGAGTGCGGATAAATGGTAATAAGCTTCTGATGACATGCTCTACACCTCACAAAATAATAGTGTAACAGATATAAATTTACTGATAAGAGATGGGGTAAATCCTAAATATAGTAAATTCATTTCTAATTTTAATATATACTGATTACAGGAAAATTTCAAGTATGCCTTTTATTATTTATCATCTTTTGAAGCTCAACCACCGCAATGGGAGTAATGGCTAATATGTATACAATTGTCCATTGTCGTAAATTTAATGGTACAGCCTGGAATATCTTAGCAAGAGGTGCTACAGATATTACTGCCATCTGCAGCAGGGTACATATTACGAATGATAACACCAGTTTACTGTTTGAAAAAACTCCTATTTCCGATAAGGAGAGATGGCTTCTCATATTAAAGGAATGGAACAGCTGAGATAAACTCAATACAGCAAAGCACATGGTTCTTCCTACCCAAGGAACATAATAAGCCATGCCGTTAGTGTTATGACGTATCAATGAGTTATATAACCCGGGTGTGTCATAGTATTTCACACCGATTACAAATGCAGTTAGGGATAGGGAGCCGATTAATATACCTTCGATTATTATTTGCAGTGCAAGTCCGTCGGCAAACATTCCTTTTTTAGGAGAGATTGGCTTTCTTCTCATTATATCCTTTGAAGCAGGTTCGACCCCCAAGGATATGGCAGGAAGGGAATCGGTAATGAGATTCACCCAAAGCAGATGAACAGCTACTAGGGGAGTGGGCAGACCAAGAAGTATTGCTGTAAATATTGTAAGGATTTCACCGATATTACTTGATAGGAGGAAATGTACGGCCTTTCTTATGTTCTCATATATACCACGACCTTCTTTTACGGCTGATACAATAGTGGCAAAATTATCATCGGTAAGAATCATATCAGAGGCATTCTTAGCAACATCTGTTCCGGTAATTCCCATAGCACATCCAATATCAGCTGCCTTAAGGGCGGGAGCATCATTTACACCGTCCCCGGTCATGGCTACTACTTCTCCTTTGTTTTGATAAGCCTTAACAATTCTTACCTTATGCTCAGGAGATACTCTTGCAAAAACACTAAACCTTGAAATTGTATCATTAAGCCGTTCTGCAGACATCCTTGATAATTCTTCACCTGTTATGGCTTCGGTTTGTGATGTGAGAATTCCAAGTTCCTTAGCAATTGTTTTTGCTGTGAGGATATGGTCACCGGTTATCATTACAGGCTTTATGCCTGCCTGACGACAGATCTTAACAGCTTCTTTAACCTCCTCGCGGGGAGGATCGATCATGCCTATAAGTCCTACGAAGGTCAGATCCCTTTCAAGAACACCTTTTTGAAGACCTTCATTAAAAGTGGAGAGATTTTTATAAGCCACAGCAATAACCCGAAGTGCATGGCTTGTCATAGCCAGATTAAGAGCGTAAATCTTATTCTTGTCACGGGTTGTCATAGGCAGCTGCTTATGGTCTCTGTATATGTTTGAGCAGTGCTCAATCAGAATATCATAAGCACCTTTTGTAATGCTTCTGTAAGAGAAAGTATCCTGTGCCTTATGTACTGTGGTCATAAGCTTTCTCGTTGAATCAAAGGGTATTTCAAAAATTCTTTGATATGCAGCATCAAGTTCAGGCTTATTAGCTCCTAAGTTATAGGCTGCAAGCACCAATGCTTTCTCAGTTGGCTCGCCATAAAGAACAGGCTGATTATTTTCTGTCTGTAATAATACATCACTGCATAGAGCGGCATGAGAAAGCAGAAAGAAACCAAAATCGCTGTTCATTTTCTCTTTTTTATCAGCGGAAGCTATTTCAATAACAGTCATAACGTTTTGTGTAAGAGTACCGGTTTTATCCGAGCATATTACAGTTGCACTGCCAAGTGTCTCGACAGCAGGAAGCTTTCTGATAACAGCATTCTTTTTTGCCATTCGTGAAACTCCAAGAGAGAGCATTATGGTTACAATAGCAGGGAGTCCTTCAGGAATCGCAGCAACGGCTAAGCTTACCGATGTCATAAACATATCAAAGGGTGGAAGCTTTTTATATAATCCTATTAAAAATACCAAACCGCAGATAATTAATGCTGCAATGCCGAGAACCTTTCCGGTTTTTGCCAATCTTTTCTGCAGTGGAGTATCAGGCGTATCATCCTCCATAATCATCTTGGCGATGTGTCCTACCTGTGTATTCATTCCTGTAGCGACTGCTATGCCTACCCCCCTTCCATAGAGTACGGTACTTGTAGCCATAACCATATTGCTTCTGTCAGCAATACCGGTATCGGGAAGCAGACGTATATCTGCATTTTTCTCTACGGGATGGGATTCACCGGTTAGCGAAGCTTCTTCAACCTTTAGATTAACAGTATGGATAAGCCTGCAGTCAGCCGGTACGAAGCTCCCGGTTTCAAGTATAACAATATCGCCCGGAACAAGTTCTATGGAAGGAATCTCAGACACTTTATTATCCCGCAGCACATGAGCTGTGGGAGCAGACATTTTCTTTAAGGCTTCCAGTGCCTTTTCAGCCTTTGTCTCCTGAATAACTCCCAGAAACGCATTTAGGATAATGATCATCATAATAATAATTGGATCTATATAGTTGGGCTTTCCTTCCATATATGACACGGCAAATGATATTATAGCTGCACAAATTAAAATAATAATCATAAAATCAGTAAATTGAGCAAGAAATTTTTGAAATAGATTTTTTCCTTTTCTGGTTTCTAATATATTCTTTCCATACAATCTTTGTCTTTCCTGAACGTCATTCAGAGTAAGACCCTGCTTGACGTCAGTATTCATCTTTCTTAAGGTGTCCTCTATGGATATGCTGTGCCAATGCATACTTTCCTCCATTTCTGCGTATCGTTTTTACGGTCAATCTTCTTTTAATTATATGAGTAAAAAAAAGGAATATGTAAAAAGCAAATATGATAATGACATGTATTTCTATAGAAAAAAACATTTCTTTTTATAAATTTAAGGAGTATACTGTTCATTAAATAAAATTTGAAAATGTAGATTAGAAAGTTTAGAGGTAAATATGTCTAGGACAATAACACGTGATATGACAACCGGCAGCCCCATAAAATTAATATTAAAATTCTCAGTGCCAATGTTAATAGGCAATATATTTCAACAGCTATATAACATGGTTGATTCAGTGGTTGTCGGTAAATTCGTCAGTAAGGATGCTTTGGCAGCAGTCGGTGCTGCATCCTCATCAATATTTCTGATGATTAGCCTAACCTTTGGTCTGTCTATGGGTATATCCATAGTAATATCACAGTATTTTGGTGCCGGAGATTATGACAGGGTCAGAAGGAGTATTGCTACGGCTGTTTACATATTAATCATATCTTCTATAATAATGGGAACTGTAGGTTTCTTTGCCACCCGTCCTTTGCTTGAGCTTCTTGGTACACCTATGGAGGTTATCCATCAATCTGAAATCTATATGAAGATATGTTTCTTGGGGATATTTGGCGTAGTAAGCTATAATGGGATAGCAGGTATACTTCGAGCTCTTGGAGATTCAATAACTCCCCTGATATTCCTTATAGTAGCCAGTATTTTAAATGTTGTGCTTGATTTGGTGTTTGTGGTAGGTTTTTACTGGGGTGTACCCGGTGTTGCAATTGCAACTGTAATCTCTCAATTTGTATCAGGTATAAGCTGTATAATCTATGCATTATATAAGATAGAGATTCTTCGTGTACCTGTAAAAGAACTTAAGCCTGACAGAGAGATTCTGTCAAAATGTATCCGGCTTGGAATACCGGTAGCCCTTCAGAATTCATTTGTTTCTGTTTCTATGATGGCTCTGCAATTTGTTGTCAATGGCTTTCAGGCTACTGTTATGGCAGCTTATACCGTGGTTAACAGAATTGAACAGTTGGTTATACAGCCCTTCGCATCCTTAGGAGCTGCGGTGGCTTCATTCACCGGTCAGAATATCGGTGCAAGAAAGATCGACAGAGTGAAAAAAGGAATTAAATCGGCAGTACTGCTGATATTTGCATTTAGCATTATTATGCTGCCTGCTATGTATTTTGGTGGAGAGTATATAATGAGGCTGTTTACCAAGAAAGAAGATATAGATGTTGTAAGATACGGAGTTGAGGGTATTAGGATTACCAGCCTGTTCTACAGCTTCGTGGGACTGATATTTATTACAAGGAATTTTCTTAGCGGTGCCGGTGATATTAAAATAACCATGATTATGGGACTTATAGAGGTAGTAGTTAGGGTGATTGTTTCTATACATCTGTCTAAGATAATAGGTTTTCAAGGTATATTCTGGGCATCTGCACTGAACTGGTTCATAACCGGGCTTTTTGGCGGTATACGGGTATTATCGGGAAAGTGGATGAACAAATCGATCATAAATCAATCATAAGTCAACAATATAGCTGTTTTATTCTGATGTCATCAGTGGGATCTTTTCCGCTGATGACATTTCTATATTATATGGATTTATCAGCAGAACTTTTTTTTATTATCCTCCTGCGCATTTTATATATAATTAAGAAGGCTATGGATGCGATAATTATTGGGATAAGGTTTTGCTTGTACCGGGCATAATAACCGGCAACCCTGCCATAGTTCTCTCTCAGGGAGTAGCCAAGTCCTATCAGAAGTGTGTTCCATATGGTAATCCCCAGTAAAGAGGCGGGGAAATATACCGAAGGCTTAAGCCTTGCCGCTCCAGCTACAAACGCGATATAAGTACGGACAAGGGGTATTACACGTCCTATACAGACAGCGGATGCCCCGTTTGACTGAAACTTGTCATATGAGGCGTTAAGCGACTTTTCTGACTTAGGAAACTTTCTTTTTATAGCATTTATAATAGCTCCTCCGCCAAACCACCCTACAGTATAGCAGACACCTGTACCTAATAGACCGGCTAATATGCTTAGGGGAAGAATCACAAGAAAATGGGTATTGTTTATGGATGCCATAGCTCCCGAAAGGGGCAGTACAATTTCACTGGATACCGGAAAGCAGGCATATTCCAGCATTATAATAAGAAACATGGCTATTAATCCATATTCATAAATCAGTTCTGATATAAAACCCATAATAAGCCCTCATACTTCTATTCATTCGCTTATGTAACAATATATTATTTTAGTTTGTTTTTATGACGGTTTGTCACTGTACGAAGGTACAGTATAAACGAGTTATTTAATTTAAATAGATAGTGTGTTATACTGTTCATGTAAAGTCGATTAGCTTATTCTTAATTATGGGGGAGTAATATTGCAGTACAGATTTACGCCCTATACGGGGCTGTTATTTCTATCCGGATTGGTGACAATATCTTTAGGTGTTTACACGCTGATAAAATATAGGCATGCAAAGGGTGCCAAATCCTTTGCTGTTTCCATGTTTATTGTTACCCTATGGTCGATACCGAATGCTTTGGAAATGGCAGCAGCTGTTTTGGACATTAAGCTTTTTTATGCAAACATACAGTATATTGCGTATGGCTTTTCTCCGGTTATACTCCTCCTATTATGTCTTGAATTTACCGGTCATGAGAAATTTGTGGAACTCAGAAAGAACATCTGGTTATTTATTATACCCATGATAACAATAGCACTGGTTTGGACCGATAAATATCATGGGTTGGTGAGATACAATATTCACTTGGATTATAGCAGCTCATTTCCTGTTATCAGGAAGCAATACGGTCCCTACTTTTATTTTCATGCTTTTTATTCACACTGTTTAAATATAATCACACTATTAATTTTGTTGAGAGCGGTATTTATCAGAAAGACGATCTACAGAAAACAAGTCGTAGCACTTATATTAGGTACAAGTTTAATTGTAGTGCCAAATCTTTTATATATAACCGGTCTGAGTCCAATTAAGGGATATGATATTACTCCGATTTTTTTTGGACCTGCCGGCATTATTATGTTTTGGAGCATGGTACGCTACCGGATGTTTGATTTGGTACCCTTGGCCCGTGCGACATTAATTGAGAATATGGAAGCAGGAGTTATGGTTATGGATATGCAGGACAGGATTATAGATGTTAACCCTGCATTTGCTGATATATTGGGACTACCCATAGAGAAAGTTACAACTAAAAATGCATCGGATATCTGTGCACATTTTCCTAAGCTTTTGGATGCTGTTCTGGACAGATCGGTATCGCGGGAAGAATTTGATATTGTAAAGCCGGATGAATCGGTAGTGTATGAGGCGTTATTATCAATACTTAAGGATAAGAACGGTCGTGATATAGGCAGATTAGTTGTTATATACGATATAACAGAAAAAAAGAAACACGAAAAGGAATACTATGAACAGCAATGGAGGCTGGCTGTAAAGAATGAAAGGAATAGAATGGCACGCGACCTTCACGATAATCTTGGTCAGGTCTTAGGTTTTATTAACCTTCAGGCACAGGCAGTTCAAAAGGAGCTTATGGACACAGGTGCCGGGCAATACTCTAAGAAGCTGGATAAATTAGTTGAGGCTGCTCAGACAGCTCACCAGCAAATAAGAGAATATATTCATGATATAAGAAATTCAGATCTTATAGAGATGGATTTCATAGCAGCACTCGATAAGGAAATAACAAATTATGAATTACAGACCGCAATTAAAGTAACGAGAAAAATCACACCTATGTTCAGCAATGCGGTCATTTCTCCCGGTATCCGTATTCATATTCTGAATATTATAAAGGAAGCCTTGAATAATGTCAGAAAGCATGCCAAAGCAGACAATGTATTATTAGTCTGTGATATTGAGGATAATAATCTGGAGGTTTTAGTCAGAGACGATGGCATAGGCTTTGAACATGCAGGTATGAATTATGAAACAAAGAAGAGCTATGGACTTAATATAATGAAAGAACGGACATCTGAGATGGGCGGAACACTTGAGATTATGTCAGAACCCGGAAAAGGAAGCACTATTAGGCTTCGGGTACCGCTAAAGAAGGAGGAACTTATATGAAATCCAAGGTTATGATTGTAGATGATCATCATCTGTTCTTAGAGGGACTTCAATACTTGCTTGATGCTTATAAGGTTGAGGTAGCAGGAAAAGCGAAAAACGGCAGAGAAGCTGTCACTAAGGCAAGGATACTAAAACCTGATATTATACTCATGGATATTATGATGCCTGAGATGGACGGAATTGAGGCTTTAAAAATAATTAAGGCTGAAATGCCCGAAATAAATATACTTATGCTTACCACCTCCGATGAGGATGATTATTTATTTGAGGCTATTAAGCATGGAGCGAGCGGTTACCTTATTAAAAACACGGACGGCAAGGATTTGATAAACAAATTACAGCAGGCTGAAAACGGAGAGGTTCCGCTGTCTCCGGGATTGGCGTCCAGAATTCTTTTAGAATTTAACAAGAAAGATGGCGGCACGGAAATAAACGCTAAGGCTAACCGGGAAACCGGTACATATGAAAAACTGACAGACAGGCAGATTGAAATACTGCAGATTATCGCTTCCGGTAAAACTTATAAAAAAGCCGGCGAATTACTTGGATTAAGTGAACGTACGATTAAGTACCATATGGGGAGAATAGTAGATATACTGCATCTTGAGAACAGGTCGCAGGTAATCGCATATGCTGCGGAAAGCGGTCTTGTAGAACCAATTAAGACAAATCTGCCATAATAAAATATATAACAATAAAAACTTGACAAAAACAGAAGGAATGATATATTTATAAATAAATGTTTTTACATCAGTGAATATTATATACAGGCTGTGATAAGGAGTATTAAGAGAATACGTGCTTATAGAGAGCTGCCGGTCGGTGTAAGGCAGCAGCAACGGTCTCCCAACTCGCCTTTGAGCTTCCCCGCTGAAGTAGCAGTAGGCAGGGACGGTATTTCCGTTATCAATAATGAGTGCATAATAAACAGGCTTATTATGTTTATTATGAATTAGAGTGGTACCACGAAAATGCATGCCTTTCGTCTCTTATACGGATGAAGGGCTTTTTAAAATATTATCAGGTGTTTTTTGATATTTTATAATAAGCATAAATATGACCGCTTGTCATTGAAATTTTTAAAGGAGGAGAAATCATGTCAACACCTTATAATCATAAGGAAATTGAAAAAAAATGGAGAAAGCACTGGGAGGAGCATCCGGTTAATGTAAATGACGGTAAGAAACCTAAATATTACTGCCTGGACATGTTTCCTTATCCGTCCGGAAGCGGACTTCATGTAGGACATTGGAGAGGATATGTTATAAGTGATGTATGGAGCAGATATAAGCTGCTTAACGGTTATTATATAATCCATCCCATGGGATGGGATGCCTTTGGTCTTCCCGCAGAAAATTATGCGATTCAGAAGGGCGTTCATCCCAGAATAGCCACAGAAGAGAATATAGCAGTCTTTAAGAAACAGATCAAGGACATAGCTGCTATATATGATTGGGATATGGAGGTTAATACAACAGATCCTAATTTTTATAAATGGACTCAGTGGATATTTGTGAAAATGTTCAAGGCGGGTCTTGCCTATGAAAAGGAAATGCCTATTAATTGGTGTCCTTCCTGTAAAACCGGACTGGCAAATGAAGAGGTTGTAAATGGAGGTTGTGAACGCTGCGGTGCTTCGGTTACCAAGAAGAATTTAAAGCAGTGGATGTTAAGGATTACCAAGTATGCAGACCGTCTGCTGGAGGATCTGGATAAGCTTGATTGGCCTGAGAAGGTTAAGAAGATGCAGTCAGACTGGATTGGGAAAAGTTATGGTGCAGAGATAGATTTCAAAGTAGATGGAAGTGATAAGGCTATCCGTGTATACACTACCAGACCGGACACCTTATATGGTGCCACATTCATGGTATTGGCTCCGGAGCATGAATTAGCCTTAGAGCTGGCAACACCGGATAAGAAAGAGGAAGTGGAAGAGTATATATATAAAGCTTCATTGAAGTCTTCTGTCGACCGGCTTCAGGACAAGGAAAAAACCGGTGTATTTACCGGAAGCCATGCCATTAATCCGGTAACCGGGAAACCTATACCTATCTGGCTTTCAGACTATGTATTGGCTGATTACGGTACAGGAGCCATAATGTGTGTACCCGCCCATGACGAAAGAGACTTTGAGTTTGCCAAGAAGTTTGATATTCCGATTGTACAGGTCATATCTAAGGACGGTAAGGAAGAGGAGTTAACAGAGGCATATACACAGCCGGGTATTATGATTAATTCGGGCGATTGGAACGGTATGGATTCCGAGAAGGCGAAAAATGAGATTCCTGATTTGCTGCAGAAGCAGGGAATCGGCAAAAAAACAGTAAACTATAAGCTTCGTGACTGGGTATTTTCACGTCAGAGGTATTGGGGTGAGCCCATTCCCATTGTTCATTGCGAGCACTGCGGTGCGGTGCCTGTTCCTGAAGAGGAGCTGCCGTTACTCCTTCCTGAGGTAGAAAAATATGAACCTACCGGCACGGGAGAATCTCCTCTTGCAAATATTCATGAATGGGTTAATACCACATGTCCTGAGTGCGGAAAGCCCGCAAAGAGAGAAACCAATACTATGCCTCAATGGGCAGGGTCTTCGTGGTATTTCCTCCGCTATGTTGATAATAAGAACGATAAAGAACTTGTAAGTAAGGAACGTGCACAGAAATATCTTCCGGTAGATATGTATATCGGGGGAGTAGAGCACGCTGTGCTTCATCTTCTGTATTCCAGATTCTATACCAAATTCTTAAAAGATATCGGAGTAATCGATTTTGATGAACCGTTTATAAAACTGTTTAACCAAGGTATGATCGGCAAAGACGGAGCGAAAATGAGTAAGTCAAAAGGTAATGTGGTATCACCTGATGAGTTGATAAATGATTATGGCTGCGATTCATTAAGACTTTATGAATTATTTGTAGGTCCTCCGGAGTTGGATTCTGAATGGGATGACAGGGGAATAGAGGGCGTATATCGTTTTATCAACCGCTTTTATAATCTGGTTCTGGATAATAAGGACAAGACAGTTGAAGCTACTGAGGACATGATTAAGCTTCGCAACCGTTTTGTATATGATATAACCACGAGACTGGAAAGCTTTAGTCTGAATACGGTAGTCAGCGGTTTTATGGAATACAACAATAAAATGCTTGATATAGCCAAAAGAAACGGCGGAATAGACCGCAAGACCTTAGAAACCGCAATAATCCTGATTGCTCCTTTTGCACCTCATGTAAGCGAGGAATTGTGGTCGCAGATGGGTCATACAGGCTCTGTATTTGATAACACCTGGCCTACCTATGATAAAGAAAAGATGAAGGACAGTGAGATAGAAATAGCTGTCCAGATAAACGGAAAGACCAGAGGAACAATTATGATAGATGCAGAAGCGTCAAAAGAGGCTGTTCTGGAGACGGTAAAGAAAGCCATGTCTGATAAAATAACAGGAGCTATCATAAAGGAAATCTATGTTCCCGGCAGGATTGTTAATATTGTTGTAAAGTAAGCTTCACGAATAAGCAGATTAGTCATAAAAATTCCTCCCTTATCAGAATACTAATGGGGAGGAATTTTTTAAAAACACCTTTGATAATCTCAAAAAATGTGTTATCATTCACGTATAAGATAGGTTGTTTCAGAAAAGCCACAGGATTTATATAACATGTTTTTATGTGTTTATTGATCATGATAGTTTTCTTGGATAAGTATAAATAATTATTTTCTGTTATCATATATTTTACAAATAGAATAATTTATATGAGGCTGCTATAACCGGCCTTGTGCATATAAATAGAGAGGAAAGAATATGAAGATATTGGCTAAATTTACGAAGAAGGATCTATGGAGTATACCGAATATTCTATGCTATATCCGCTTATTATTGATACCGGCATTTGTTATGCAGTATATTAAAGCGGATGAACCGGGTGAATATGTGAAAGCAGCAGCCATAGTTCTTGCTTCGGGACTTACAGATTTTTTGGATGGATTTATTGCCAGAACCTTCGATATGATAACTGAGTTTGGTAAGCTTATAGATCCTATGGCAGATAAACTGACTCAAGCGGCTCTGTTATTTGTTCTATTGGTAAAAATAAAATATATATACTTACTGTTAATCCTGTTTGTGATTATGCAGCTGTTTATGCTGATAGCCGGCATAGCAATGCTTAAGAAAGGGAAGCGGCTGAATGGCTCAAAATGGTTTGGGAAGGTATCAACTACCGTATTTTATGCGGTTATGCTGGTGCTGATTGCACTACCGAAGCTGGATCAGACAACTGTCAATATTCTTATGCTGATATGCGGAGTATTTCTTGCATTATCATTTGCACTGTATATAAGGGAATATGTTCGAATGTATCGTGAAGTCAAACAGGAGGAAATCACTAAAATCAAAACAATATACAACAAGACAGTATAAGGCGGTATATATAAATAGGTCAGGGGTAGGGTATGGATATTATCACACACACCCGTACAAGTACATGTACCCTGTTTTGTATGTCCCAAATCGAACATTATAAATGTTCGATTGTGACATTACAAAACGGGATACATGTTCTTCTAAGGGTGTATTTAGATAATATCCATACCCTACCCCTGACCTATTTATATACCGCCACTTGAATTTTATTATTTTCTGTTTGACATCATTTTTAAGAGCATGTTCAGTTGTGCCTTGTTCTTTGGCGGCATGTTCTTTGTGAGCAGTTCCAGCATTAATTCGCTTTCATCCTTGGTGAAAGTTAGATTTTGATCCTGTAGCTTTTTGTTGGTACTCAATATAAGGGGAAGCAATTTATCCATGGATTTTCCTTCGGCTTCCTTCATCAATTCCAGAAGAATTGCAAGCTTTCTTGGATCAATATTTCTTGCTCCGGAACTATTATTATGTGAAGAATCGGGCATGCATTTACTCCTTACAGTCACTGTTATTGTTATTATCATCATATGATGTCGGACTAAAAAGCATTCTTAAGTTTTCATATGTTTGCATCTGGTCAGGAGTTATCATGCTCTTAAGCTCTTCGAACATTTTGACGTAATTTTTGTTGTTATAATCATTATTGCTGTAATCATTGTTGTCATAATCATTGCTGACATATTCATTGTTTTTATAATCACAGTTATCATTTACTTTTTCGTTATCTTTATTATCATAATTATCATTATTATCAAAGCCTTCAAAGCCTTCAACATCCTGCATGAAATTCATAGTTTCCATATATGTGTTATACATCTCAAACATTCTCTTGGCTTGAAATATTTGAAGCATTTTATCCACGAAAGTCCGCTCGTTTTCGTTGCATATGGTTCTGATATTATTTAATAGAGCTTCCATGTCAGCCTCCTTATTCTCAAAACCGCAGGCGGAAATATCATTATTCCTAAAATTTTGTATGCAAATAATAAGCTCATATAACTTAACAAGCAATTCCAAAGCCAATCTTGATCTTATATCCACATAAGGCAAAGCGGTTCTTAACAGCTCTGCTGTATGAAGCAAGCCGTCTTCTGTCATAGCTTCTCCAATTGTATGTACTCAATATATTATATTCATAGGTGATTTAATCATGCTAATTAATCCGTACTCAAAAACAGCGACAAAAAAACGGTACCGGGTTCCTTATTATCGGTACCCGGTACCTAGTTTCATACGTTTATGCTTTTTTCTTCTTACTTAACAATACCGATGCTGCGATAATAATTATCACAAGCGGAATTCCTATATAGAACAACAGAGATGAATCCTTTTCCTTGTCATCAGTATCCGCAGTTTCAGGAGCGTCCTCAGTATCTTCGGTATCCTCAGTTTCCTCAGCAGCAGTTTCATCTGCTTCCTCAGCATTATTAATATCTTCTGCAACTTGGACTTCCTCTTCCTCCACAACTTCCTCTGCTTTATCATATGCAAAGCCTGATACAGTGAATGTAATCTCAATATTATCATTGCCATTTCCACGAAGAAGTTCTATTCCGCTTCCTTCAATATATAATCCTTGATCCTGAACTATTTGCTTTAGTGTATTTCTCCAATTGTTAAAAGCAAGAATAACTATTCCGCCATCAAGGAACTGAACATCGTCTTCCACGTAACCTTCATCAAATGTCATTACTGTTCTGTTATTGATTTTTACTTTTATATCTGTAAATTTGATTACGTCATTAAGAGGTATATCTGTTGCGAAATGTAATTGAGATACAGACATCTCTCCAGCAAAATCCGCGTTTGTCAGTGATACTGTATAGGTTCCGTTTCCTTGAATAACGGCATCGTTGAATGTGCCGGCATATTCTACTAGGTTACCGCTTGACTCAGAACCGGAAGTCAGTACGGCGAATCTGTCGGTGCCATATGTGTCATTTATATCGGCACTATAGTATCCAAATCTGTAAATCCATAGATTAGTACATGTTTGGATACCAAGTGTGGCATTATATGTACCATTTAGATCAACTGTTTCTGCTGCCTCATCCTCTCCTTCCGCATCCTCCTGCTCAGCAGCAGCAACCTCACCGGATTCAATATCTTCTGCCTCAACACCGGCATCTTCACCGGCTTGAGCATCTTCTACTTCAGCAGCATTAACGGTCAGCACTTGTGTGCTAATTATCGTAACAATCATCATAATACTAAAAACCTTTAATATGTGTTTGATTTTTCTCATTAAAAAAAGCCCCCTTAATTAATTTATTAATCTTATTAATTCAAAGATATTGTATTATGAAACCATGAAAAAAACAACCTTAGATTTTTGACCTATAGGATTTCATTATTAAGTATTGTATTTTACTGATTCTTAATAGATAATATCTATTGTAGTACTTTTAATGAAAGGTTAGGTTTATAAATGTATGATGGTATAATATTTGACATGGATGGAACTATATGGGATTCTACTGAGGAAGTAGCCTTTGCTTTTAGCGAGGTTGTAAAAAATAAATATCCTGAGGTGACGGATGAGATTACGGCGAAGAAATTAAAGAGCCTGTTCGGACAGCTTCTTGATGATATTGCTGTTCAGTTATTCAGAAGTGTTCCCGCAGAGAAAGCGATAAAGATTATGAGGGACTGCTGCGAATATGAAACCGAATATCTGGCTAAACATAATGCAAAAATATATCCGGGAATGGAGAAGACTATAAAAGAGCTTTCTAAGAAATATAGATTATTTATTGTAAGTAACTGTCAGGAAGGCTATATTCAGTGCTTTTTCAAGGCAAACCCTCATCTTGAGAAATATTTTACAGACTATGAATATCCCGGCAGATCAGGAAAAGCCAAGGCCGATAATATAAGGATGCTGGTCGAAAGGAATAATCTGAAAAAACCGGTATACATCGGGGATACTGAAGGAGATTCCAAGGCTGCCAAAGAAGCAGGGGTGCCATTTATATTTGCACGTTATGGGTTTGGAGATGTTACAAAATACGAAGCCGTTATTGACGCACCACTTGAACTGCTGAATATACTTAAATAGAATGACCATATAGGCATTGACTTTTTTGGGTTTAGTTAATATATTGTTATGAAGAGACAGGAAGATATAAAGTTATACAGTAAAGTAAGAAAATATTAACGAATTGGATGTGAAAGTATGTTAGACGGAAAGAAATCATTGTTTTCAGGAATGCAGGCGACAGGTACTCTGCACCTTGGAAATTATCTTGGAGCATTAAAAAATTGGGTTGAGCTTGAGGATGAGTATGAGACCTTTTATTGTGTGGTTGATATGCACTCCATAACCGTAAGGCAGAATCCTGCGGAGCTTAGGAGAAAGGCTAGAGCACTGCTTACCCTATACATTGCTGCAGGTCTTAATCCTGAAAAAAACTGCATTTATTATCAGTCCCATGTGTCTGCACATGCAGAGCTTAGTTGGATATTAAACTGCTTTACTTATATGGGAGAGCTTAACCGTATGACACAGTTTAAGGACAAGGCTTCTAAGAATGAAACTAATATCAATGCGGGTCTGTACACTTATCCGGTGCTTATGGCTGCAGATATACTGTTATTCCAATCAGACATTGTTCCTGTAGGTGATGATCAAAAGCAGCATATTGAATTAACAAGAGATATAGCTCAAAGGTTTAATTCGATATATGGCGAGGTATTCACCGTACCTGAGCCGTATATTAAGAAAACCGGTGCCAGGATAATGAGTCTCCAGGAGCCAACAAAGAAAATGTCAAAATCCGATGAAAATAATAATGCAAGTATTTTTCTGTTGGATGACAAAGATACTATTATAAGAAAGTTTAAAAGAGCAGTCACTGATTCGGGCAGCGAGATACGCCACTCAGAAGATAAGCCGGGAATCAGTAACCTTATAGAAATATATGGAGTAGCTACAGGCAAATCCATACCCGAGATTGAAAAAGAATTTGATGGAAAGGGCTATGGTGATTTTAAGCTTGCTGTAGGTGAGTCTGTAGTGGCTATGCTCAAACCCATACAGGATAGATTCTATGAGTTAAGTAAAGACAAGGCATATATTGATAATATCATTAAAAACAATGCTGAAAAAGCATCCTATTATGCCAACAGAACATTACGCAAGGTTCAAAAGAAGGTAGGATTTCCGGAAAGAATCAGGTA
>DUQV01000070.1 GCA_012837605.1 Clostridiales bacterium
CCTTTAAGTAACCCATAGGCACAACCGGCCTTGAATGTATCTCCCGCTCCAAGCGTACTTACCACCTTTACCTTGAACGGTTCAAAGCTTTTTACTTCCTGTCCTTTTCTTCCGTAATAAAAACGTTTGCCGCCATGTGTTATGATTGTGAGGCCGTTTCCGTTTTCAAGAAATAACGGCATAAGCTCCTCCCTTGTCATTCCCGGGTAATGGGTTTGAATGCCTTCACCCGATATTACCGATACGGCCGCATTTCGGTGGATATAGCTGTCGTACCTGCAGTCTATGGTAACATAGGGCTTGTTGTGCTTTACACAGTACCGGGCTGCGGTTTCGGAAGCCTCTTCAAAATAGGGATCGATCGCCGCTGCCTTGCAGCCTGCAATGTCCTCTTCCTTTGGCATGTTCCATTGTTTTCTCCCGCTTGAATAAAATTCCTGAAACGTACCAAAGGGTGAGCGGACATCATCTGCTACTATTATGTAATCCTCAAGGCCCTTATAGTTTTTGTCAAAATACATGGAATCCAACTGAACCGACTTATCCTTGTAAAACTCCCGAAGCAGCGGTTCAATTTCATATCCGATATGATTGCCGTCAACCCTTACATTTACCCCAAGAGATGCCAGAACCGTTGCACATGTTCCCGTCTCCCCGCCGGGAAGCCTGTATTTTTCCTTTATTTCCGAGTATTCGTCGGGTTTGAGGAAGCCTCCTTTTAATAAAAAGCTGGTGGAAGCCAGTACCATTCCAAACAAATATACATCTGATTGCATAATATTCCCCCTTATATTAATTAATCCGTTATTAATTAATCCGTGCCGTCGGCAGGATATATAACGACATTATATTACCAATAATAAAATCATGCAAGGCTTTAATGATATATATGTCTATATTCTGAGGGTGTGTATTTGAGCATTCTTTTAAAAACCTTGCTGAAATAACTTATATCGTTAAAACCTATACGTTCACAGATTTCTTTTAGTGTAAGCCCTGTGTCCCGAAGCAGCTTTGCAGCAATCTTTATTCGAAGCTGCAGTAAATACTGGTTAACAGACAGTCCCGTATGCTTTTTGAACTCAACATGCAGGGTAGTCCGGTTCGTATGGAACTCTTCTGCAAGACTCTTGATGGATATCTTCTCCCTAAAACGTTTTTGGAGGTAGTATATGACATCAACAGCTAATTTGGAGTGTTCGCTGTAATTTGCCATGCTTATATCATTATCATTAGTTTCTTCCATTCGTGCCAAAGAAAATAGTATTTCATATAGGTAAGATCTGCTGAGACATGGCCAGAACTTGGTATTTTGTTTGGTTAATAAGCTATTAAGGTTGTCTGTAATGTTATCCATTCCGGTTGAGTCAATCGTCGAAAGCGGTATAATTTTTTTATCCTCGGAAGCATTATGTTTATAGGAGTCCAAATAAAACATATCCTGTAATTCTGCACCGGTCAGCCTGATATCAGGATCGTTTAGCGTGCAGAAACTAAAGCCGGCATTTATGATTTCAGGACGAAAGAAGATAACTCTTGCGGGAATCATCTCATGAAAGCAGATTCTGTCCTGTTCGTTAAGATTCAGGATATGGGCTCCGATTATAACGTATTCTTTCCCGTTTAAGTTAAAGCTGCAGATGCCGGATTTTATATGGAGGATTTTATAGTACTCCTGTGCATCCTCAATCATCAATGCATTCAGGTCATCTGTAACTGAAACCGGAAATATATAGTCTTTGTAATAATTAAAACCAATGGTATTAAGAATCAAAAAAACACCCGCTCTTTGTATAAATATTTAAATAATTATACAATGAGGCAGGTGTATTGTAAACGATTATTAATTCAGCACATTTTTTGATGCGGTCGGCGGTATTCTACCGGAATTTGTATTCATTCTTTATTATATATACGTTCAGTGACCCTTCAGGGAGTTCTTCCTTGGTAATTTCAAGAGAATTTAGCACTTCGGTTATTGCACCGTACTTCTCTTCCAATACCGGAACAGCATCAGGTGTATAGTGGGTAGGAACAACTATTGTCGGATTAAGCTGTTCTATTAAATTAAAGCCCTTTTCATTTTCCAAGCTCATTCCCGAATAGCTGTTTTCAAACTGCATAAATGCAATATCGATATCACCCAACTCGGTTAACTGCTCCTCTGTAAGCTCAGTCTGTCCGATGTCACCCATATGCACAATTCTTAAACCGTCCACTTCCAGAACCACAATTACATTTTGATTTGATTCCTTGATTACATCACCATTATGTGATGAAAGTATGGTATAGATATAGAAGTCATCTGTCTGAATCTCACCCTTGCTGAAATTAAGCTTTTCGCATTCATATGCCTTTGAGAATGCGTTGTCCACATGATCGGGATGAGAATGTGTACTTATTATTGCTGCGGGAGAAAAATCTACAACGTCCTTTTTAGGCATCTCTGTAGGGTCCAGCACAACATTCTCTCCATTCACAGATGAAATGATATAGCTGTTATATGGATAAGCTATGCTTTTGGAAGCTGTCTGAATCCGTACTTTACCGCTGTCATTTGTGGCCTGAGGGAGTATCAAATCAGGCTCCGGTGTCGGGGCGGATGTTGGTTCCGGGATATCTGCCGTTGTGTCTGCTGTTGAATCAGTATCCTCATCTTTCTTAGTATCTACCTCAGGATTATTGTCACTTATTAATTCGTTCGTGTTATCGGTTTTTGAACATCCCTGCAGCAATACCATAATTGCCATCATACATATAATATATTTTTTCATATACTCCTCCTTTACAATTAAAATCACATAAGATAATAATACCACTTAGGAGGATGTCATCCTATGGAAAAATGGCAATAAAAACAGAAAAATCCTTAATTTTAAATCAATAACATGTATCGGTCTTATTGCTTTTACTAAGGGAATTTAATTTTCGCATTTCTATGGTAATAAACAATCCTGTTAATATAGAGGAAAGCAGATCGGCTAATGGTGCTGCGGCAATTATCCCATCTAAACCAAAAAATTTAGGCAAGATTATAAGGGCAGGAATTAAGATTATTACCTGTCTTGAAAGTCCAAGAAACGCTGAGTGTTTTGGCTTTCCGACAGCCTGAAAATAGTTGGAGGTAACTATTTGAAATCCTATGATAGGCAAGAATATCAGATTTCTTTTTATTGCCTTAACACCGAATGCTATCAGGTCGGAATCCTTCTTATTAAAAAGGTATACAAGATGTTTCGGGAAAACTCTTGTTGCCACCCAGCCAATAACAACAATAAACGTCGCAAATAATACCCCTAAGCCATATGCCTTTTTTACCCGGTCATATTTCTCCGCTCCATAATTGTATCCGATTATCGGCTGCAGTCCTTGGTTGATTCCAAATATGGGCATTATTAATAAGGTAACTATACTGTTTACTATACCCATTCCCGAGACAGCAGTATCCCCTCCATAGGTGTTTAGACCTTTATTCATTATAAAATTAAGAACACTCGATGCTATCTGCATAGCAAAAGGAGCTACCCCTAAAGCAAGAATTTTACCGATATTAGTCAATTTAAGTTTCATATACGGCAGCTTTAGCTTTAAGAAGCTTTTGCCGCGTATAAAATAATACATAACCCATAATGCCGATACTGCCTGTGAAATTATAGTGGCAATGGCAGCACCCTTCATTCCGAGGTTGAAGACAAATATAAAGACCGGGTCCAAAACAATATTTGTGAAGGCTCCGATTAACATGGTGCCCATGGCAATCTTGGGATTGCCTTCAGAGCGGATAAAGTTGTTCATGCCCATTCCTACGGACTGAAACACTGCACCTAAAAGAATGATGCCCAGATAATCCTTAGCATAAGGCAAGATTTGCTCGCTGGTGCCCATCAATTTAAGAACAGATTCCATAAATATCAGACCCAAAACGGAAAGCGTTAATGAGGTTACTATTAATAGAACAAATGCATTGCAGAAAATCCTCTCGGCTTCATCTTTCCTGTCCTGACCAAGCCGGATAGCCACTAAGGAATTAGCACCAATTCCTATCAACATCGAAAATGCCATCAATATCAGCATAATCGGGAAGGATACTGTTATTCCGCCAATTCCTAAGGAACCGACACCATGACCGATATATATTCTGTCAACTACATTATATAAGGCATTTACCAACATCCCTATAATTGCAGGGATTGAAAACTTAAAGACTAATTTTATTATACGTTCCTCTCCAAGCTGTTTTGATCTGTCCATGCTTTTTCTCCTATTCATGCTTGATAAAACAACATATTTATATTCCAATATGACTTGTTAAGTATACTAACAGTATAGATTATTGTCAACTTGGCTAATCATCATGAAAAAATTTATCCTTGACAATTGTACGGGAAAACCGTATAATCATTTAGCGTGCAAAACTGCATGTCGGTATTATTATGCATTTTTTGCGGATTATATGCTTATATGCAGTACGCAGACAACCACAGAATTAATTATTTCTTTTCCAGGAGGTGAAAAATTAATGCCTACATTTAACCAGCTTGTGAGAAAGGGCAGAAAAACAGTTGAGTATAAGTCAAATTCTCCTGCTTTGCAGAAAAGCTTCAACTCACTGAATAAGAAAACTACGGATGTATCTTCACCGCAAAAAAGAGGTGTTTGTACAGCAGTCAGAACTGCAACTCCGAAGAAGCCTAATTCAGCCCTTCGTAAGATTGCTAGGGTTCGTCTGTCTAATGGTATCGAAGTAACAAGCTATATACCCGGTGAAGGTCACAACCTTCAGGAGCATAGCGTTGTACTTATCAGAGGCGGAAGGGTTAAAGACCTGCCCGGTACCAGATACCATATCGTCAGAGGTACACTTGATACCGCAGGCGTTGCCAATAGAAGACAGGCACGTTCCAAGTATGGTGCAAAAAGACCAAAAGACGCTAAAAAATAATATTGCCTAGTGTATAAGTGAGATCGCAATTCAGATAATTGCATAACACTTTTGATTATGAAGTTAAGTGCCGGGTTAATTTTTTTATCTTTATAATTTGTATTTCTGTGGTTTACAAATTAAAATGGAGTGTCAGCATTTCATATATAGAGAATAAATTAAACTGAGCACGAACACAATCAAAGAAAGCAAAGATCTTTCATTTGTGAGTACCTAGGAATTAATGTAACTGACGATGTTTTATTTCGTCAAGTATTGTTAAGGAGGGAAGAAACGTGCCAAGAAAAGGACATGTACCTAAAAGAGATGTTCTGGCGGATCCTTTATATAATAACAAGGTTGTAACAAAGCTGATCAACAATATAATGTTGGACGGTAAAAAAGGAACTGCACAGAAAATAGTATATGGAGCTTTTGAGAAGGTGGCAGAGAAGTCCGGTAAAGATCCAATAGAGGTCTTTGAGGAGGCTATGAACAATATCATGCCTGTGCTTGAAGTTAAAGCAAGACGTATCGGCGGTGCGACCTATCAGGTTCCTATCGAAGTAAGGCCTGAAAGAAGACAGGCGCTGGCTCTGAGATGGTTAACCATGTTCTCCAGAAACAGAGGAGAAAAGACCATGCAGGACAGATTAGCGAATGAAATCCTGGATGCAGCCAATAATACAGGTGCATCAGTTAAGAGAAAAGAAGATATGCATAAGATGGCAGAGGCTAATAAGGCATTTGCTCATTACAGATGGTAAGAGGAGAGTAAAAATATCATAGCATGTTCTTCTTTAATTCGCGCAGGAACAATAAGAATTATATTTGGTTTAATATGATAAACTAAATTATAGGAAACATGATTTGAGAATTGTATATCATTCTTTGCCGACAGCAAGCAAGTCATACAGATGATTTGCTTGCCATGAATTAAGGAGGAATTATCTTTGGCAGGAAGACAATATCCATTGGATAGGACTAGAAATATCGGTATTATGGCTCATATAGATGCAGGAAAGACTACACTTACCGAGCGTATCTTATATTATACCGGTGTAAACTACAAAATGGGTGATACACACGAAGGCACTGCTACCATGGACTGGATGGAGCAGGAACAGGAAAGAGGTATCACTATTACTTCAGCAGCGACCACATGTCATTGGACGCAGGAATTGGAGCACAAGAAGATGCCCGGAGCACTTGAGCATCGTATCAATATAATTGATACACCAGGGCACGTGGACTTTACGGTAGAGGTAGAGCGTTCACTTCGTGTACTGGACAGTGCAATAGGCGTATTCTGTGCTAAGGGCGGTGTTGAACCCCAATCTGAGACAGTATGGCGCCAAGCTGATAAATATAATGTACCGAGAATGGCATTTGTTAATAAAATGGATATCTCAGGTGCAGACTTTTTCAATGTTATTAATATGATCAGAACAAGGCTTGGTAAGAATCCGGTAGCAATACAGCTTCCAATCGGTAAAGAGGACAGCTTTGTAGGACTTATTGATTTATTCGATATGAAAGCGTATTACTATAATGATGATAAGGGTGATGACATCACTATTTCTGATATTCCTGAGGATATGAGGGATCTTGCCGAGGAATATAGGGGTATTATGATTGAAGCCATCTGTGATACAGATGATGACTTGATGGAAAAATACTTGGAAGGTGAAGAACCGTCCGCGCAGGAATTAAAAGCAGCCCTTAGAGCAGCAACAATTTCTGTAAAGATAATACCTGTATTATGTGGTTCGGCATATCGCAACAAGGGTGTACAGAAGTTATTAGATGCCGTTATTGAGTATTTACCGGCTCCTACAGATGTGTCTGATATCAAGGGTATAGATGAAAACGGCAATGAGGTAACAAGAAAATCTTCTGATGATGAGCCGTTTTCTGCATTGGCTTTTAAAATCATGGCCGATCCTTTTGTGGGCAAGCTGGCATTCTTCAGGGTATATTCAGGAACAATGAGTGCAGGCTCTTATGTACTGAATTCTACCAAGAACAAAAAGGAGCGTGTCGGAAGAATACTTCAAATGCACGCCAACAAAAGAGAAGATTTGGAGAAGGTGTATTCCGGAGATATTGCTTCGGCAGTAGGTCTTAAGTTTACATCCACAGGAGATACCCTCTGTGATGAGAAGCATCCGGTAATACTTGAATCGATGGAATTTCCTGAGCCTGTTATCAATGTTGCTATAGAGCCCAAGACTAAGGCCGGACAGGATAAGATGGGAGAAGCCTTAGCTAAGCTTGCTGAGGAGGATCCCACATTTAAGGCATACACTGATGAAGAAACAGGTCAGACAATTATCGCAGGTATGGGCGAGCTTCATCTTGAAATTATTGTTGACAGACTGCTTCGTGAATTTAAGGTGGAAGCTAATGTAGGCGCACCTCAGGTTGCATATAAAGAAACCTTTACCAAGGTTGTTGAGGTTGACAGCAAATATGCAAGGCAGTCCGGCGGACGTGGTCAATACGGACACTGTAAAGTTCGTTTTGAGCCTATAGATGCAAACGCAGAGAAGACCTTCGAATTTGTCTCTGAGGTAGTCGGCGGAGCAATCCCGAAGGAATATATTCCTGCTGTTGGTGCCGGAATAGAAGATGCGGCTAAGGCCGGTATTCTTGGAGGATACCCTGTATTGGGTATAAGAGCTGTAGTATATGACGGTTCTTATCATGAGGTTGACTCCAGTGAGATGGCATTTAGGATAGCAGGTTCCATGGCATTCAAGGATGCAATGAGCAAGGGTGGCTGCGTACTGCTTGAGCCTATCATGAGAGTCGAGGTTACGGTACCCGATGATTATATAGGAGATGTTATAGGAGATATTAATGCTCGCAGGGGTCGTATAGACGGCACTGAGGATCTTAACGGTTCAAAGCTGATACATGGATATGTTCCCCTATCTGAGATGTTTGGCTATGCCACATCACTAAGATCCCGTACTCAGGGGCGTGGAGCATACTCAATGTACTTCCACTCATATGAGCAGGTACCTAAGAGTGTTCAGGAGAAAGTTCTGGCAACAAAAGGCAGAAGCTAAGTTAATTTCTGCGAGTACACAAAATAAGCAATAATTATTATTTTTTCATTTCTTAATGCTTGAAAATATTTCTATCATGAAATATAATAGGGCATATGAGACAAATATATAAGATAAACTACACGAGGAGTATTCCCAAGGGGAAATCCTAACGTGAAAATTTTTTGCTTAAAAGCATTTATTTAAAGGAGGACGTTGTAAAATGGCTAAGGCTAAATTTGAGAGAACCAAACCGCATGCAAATATCGGTACAATAGGTCACGTTGACCATGGTAAAACAACTCTTACAGCTGCTATTACCAAGACTCTGAATGAAAGACTTGGTACAGGTGAGGTTGTAGCATTTGATAAGATTGATAAGGCTCCGGAGGAGAAGGCAAGAGGAATCACAATTTCTACTTCACACGTAGAGTATGAGACAAACAAGAGACACTATGCACATGTTGACTGTCCCGGACATGCTGACTATGTTAAGAATATGATTACCGGTGCTGCTCAGATGGATGGCGCTATCCTTGTTGTTGCTGCTACTGACGGCGTTATGGCTCAGACAAAGGAGCATATCTTACTATCCCGTCAGGTTGGTGTTCCTTATATCGTAGTATTTATGAATAAGTGCGACATGGTGGATGATCCTGAGTTATTAGAGCTTGTTGAGATGGAAATAAGAGACCTGTTGACAGAGTATGAATTCCCCGGTGATGATACACCTGTAATCCAAGGTTCAGCTCTTAAAGCTCTTGAAGATCCTTCAAGTGAATGGGGAGACAAGATCCTTGAGTTAATGGAAGCTGTTGACAATTGGATTCCGGATCCTCAGAGAGAAAGTGACAAGCCTTTCCTTATGCCTGTTGAGGACGTATTCTCAATCACCGGTCGTGGAACAGTTGCTACCGGTCGTGTAGAGCGTGGTATGTTAAAGGTTTCTGAGGAAGTTGAAATCGTTGGTATTAAGGAAGAGAACCGCAAGGTTGTTGTAACCGGTATCGAGATGTTCAGAAAGCTTCTGGACTACGCACAAGCCGGTGATAACATAGGTGCACTTCTTCGTGGTGTTCAGAGAACAGAAATTGAGAGAGGTCAGGTTCTTTGTAAGCCCGGCTCAATCAAATGCCACAAGAAATTCACAGCACAGGTTTACGTATTGACCAAAGAAGAGGGTGGACGTCATACCCCTTTCTTCAATAACTACAGACCTCAGTTCTATTTCAGAACAACTGACGTTACCGGTGTTATTCATCTTCCCGAAGGTGTAGAGATGTGCATGCCCGGTGACAATATCGAGATGACAATCGAACTGATTTATCCTATCGCTATGGAGCAAGGTTTAGGTTTTGCTATCCGTGAAGGTGGAAGAACAGTAGGATCGGGTAAGGTTGTTTCAATCATCGAGTAATTTTAACCTATTGTTGTATATTAAGAATTTTATAAACTCCCGGCATAAGTTCACTTATGACCGGGAGCTTTGTAATAACAGCTAAATTAGTTTGCCAGAAAATACGATAAATATATTAAACAGATTTGTTGAAATACACCAATTATTATAAAGTTTTAAAAATTTGCTTTGATTAAACAAGAAAATAAGATATAATATAGTATAGTATGTTTAAGATGGTCAAATATGGAAAAAAATATAAATGGTATGAAAATAAAAATAAAAAAACCATATTTATTTAATTGCCATATCATTTATTTCTTTGAATAAAAAGATAGGTTTTTAATATGAAAAAATATAAAAGCATTGTATGAGATAGAACCGTTTTTGCGGTAAAGGAAAGGAGTTTCATTATGATGAGCACCGATATCGGAATTGATTTGGGAACGGCAAGTGTTTTGGTTTATATAAAAGGAAAGGGCGTTGTGCTTAAGGAACCATCAGTAGTAGCTTTTGACAGAGATACTAATAAGATTAAAGCCATTGGTGAAGAAGCCAGACTGATGCTTGGAAGGACACCCGGTAACATAGTTGCTGTAAGACCCCTAAGACAAGGTGTCATATCAGATTATACCGTTACTGAGAAGATGCTGAAATATTTTATTCAAAAGGCAGTTGGCAAACAAAGATTCAGAAAACCCAGAATCAGTGTATGTGTCCCCAGTGGTGTAACAGAGGTTGAGAAAAAAGCTGTTGAGGATGCCACCTACCAGGCCGGTGCCAGAGAAGTGGCTATCATCGAGGAACCCATAGCTGCGGCAATAGGAGCAGGTATTGATATTTCAAGACCGTGCGGCAATATGATTGTGGACGTTGGTGGTGGAACTACCGACATAGCAGTCATTTCCTTAGGAGGTACGGTTGTCAGTACATCTGTTAAAATAGCCGGAGACGACTTCGATGATGCCATTGTCAGATATATGAGAAAGAAGCACAACCTTCTGATTGGTGAAAGAACATCAGAGGATATTAAGATAAAGATTGGTTCTGCATACCGCAGACCCGAATCTGTGTCTATGGAAGTCAGAGGAAGAAATCTGGTAACAGGACTGCCAAAGACCATAACTGTAACATCGGAGGAGACAGAAGAGGCTTTACGGGAAACAACAGCTCAGATAGTAGAAGCGGTTCATAGCGTACTTGAAAAGACTCCTCCGGAATTAGCAGCAGACATAGCGGACAGAGGAATTGTACTGACGGGCGGCGGATGTTTACTGTACGGTCTTGAAGAGCTTATTGAAGAGAAAACCGGAATAACTACCATGACATCTGAAGATCCTATGACAGCCGTTGCTATTGGAACGGGTAAATTCGTTGAGTTTTTGAGTGGAAGAAGAGAATAGTTCTATACAAAGGAGCTGGTAGAAGTGGTAAGAGGACTATATACAGCATATACCGGAATGGCCAATGAGCAGAAAAGACTGGACATAATCGCCAACAATCTGGCAAATGCATCAACTGTAGGCTTCAAGGAAGAGAATGTAACAAATCAGGCATTTGATGATGTATTAACCATCAAGATTCGTGATAATTCTGAATCTTTTGTTGACAGACCTATCGGTAAGATGAGTCTGGGTGTCAAGCTCGGAGAAGCTTATACCAGCCATACACAGGGCTCACTTAGACATACCGGAAATACTTATCATCTTGCGCTGCAAGGCAAGGGCTTTTTTACTATATCGGTTACGGACAGAACCGGAAATGCCGATATAAAATATACACGAAATGGTGCTTTTACAATGACAAAGGAGGGTCATATCGTGGATACAGACGGAAATCACCTGATGGGAGAAAGCGGAGAGGTCATTATACCTGCCAATGCTGTGGATGTAATCGTTGATGCAACAGGGAGGATATATGCAGACGGGAACTATGTTGATACACTCCTGATTGCAGATTTTGAAGATTATAATTATCTTATAAAATCCGGTGATACAATGTTTGAAGCTGTAGAGGGAGCAGTAGTTATACCCGCTGAAGCGAGTGTGGTTCAAGGTTATACTGAGCAGTCCAATGTGAATGTAGTATCTGAAATGGTTGAAATGATAGCTGTTACCAGAGCATACGAAGCAAATCAAAAGGTAATTCAATCAATAGATCAGACGCTTGATTTGGCTGCGAATTCTGTTGGTAAAGTATAATAAATGGGCTTATTTCTTAGGAGGGAAATGATATGATGAGATCCTTATGGACGGCAGCGTCCGGTATGACAACCCAGCAAACTAATGTAGATGTAATATCTAATAACTTAGCCAATATCAATACAACAGGTTATAAGAAAGAGACTGCAGAATTCAAATCCTTATTTTATCAGACTATTCAGGAGAATTCTTATGATAACAATGGGAATCCTAAACCCACAGGTATTCAGGTGGGTCTTGGAGTAAGGAACTCGGCAGTCACCTCTCAATATACACAGGGAACTCTGGTACAAACAAACAATGATTTTGACTTTGCTATTGAAGGTAAAGGTTTCTTCATGGTAAGAACTCAAGACGGCAGTATAGGATACACTAGAAACGGTTCCTTCGGTCTTGCTAATGGAATTGAGGGTGTTACAATAGCAGATTCAGACGGAAATCCGCTTCTTGATACAACAGGTTCACCTATTGTAATTGATGAAGTATATAACCCGTCCAGGATATCAGTTAATGAATATGGAGAGCTTCTGTATACCGATGATGACAATGCTCAGATATCGATTGGTATTACTGTGGCACTGGTTCAGTTTAATAACCCGGGTGGTCTTAAGAAGGAATCCGGAAGCATACTTAAGGAGACAGATGCATCGGGATTACCCAGATTAGAGCATGATGATTATACACTGGAAAAAAGCAAGATCAGACAAGGGTACTTAGAAGGCTCAAATGTTGAAGCGGTAGATGAAATAGTAAATCTCATTGTTGCACAAAGAGCTTATGAGATGAATTCCAAGATAATAACTGCTGTTGATCAGATGCTTCAACAGGCTAATAATTTAAGATAAAGGCTTCTTGGTTAACAACCTAAGCTAAGGTTAAGGAAGGAGAGAAGCTGGACATGAGTATGAATATTGAAACGAATTCGCCTTATCTCATGAAAGGGGCTCTGGCAGCAGATAAGTCAAAGCAGAGTGTTTTAGAAGAACGATTACGGAGCAAACCTGCCACAGACGAGGAATTGATGGAAGTATGTAAAAGCTTTGAATCGTATTTTCTGGAGCAGGTTATGAAGGGAATGGAAAAAACCATACCATATGATGATAAGAAAAATCCATATGTAGATTATTTTGGCGATGTTCTTTGGCAGGAATATGCTAAAAGTGCTACTGAGAATCAAGGGCTTGGATTGGCACAGATGCTTTATGAATCATTAAAAAGAAATGGTTTAGATACATAATTAAGGATTATATAATTTTAGGCACTTACAATGTCATTCATCACAGATTTGAATGACATTTTTATTGGATGCAGGCTGGGGGTAAATACTATGGCTGAGACAGTAAAAGGTTATGTAGAAAAAATTGTTTATCGTAATGATGAGAACGGATATACTGTGTTCAGTCTCACACATGATGGAGATGAGCTTACCTGTGTAGGATATGTTGCTATGCTGAATGAAGGCGAATTTATTCAGGCCATAGGCGAATTTACTCAGCATCCTATATATGGAGAGCAGTTTCTGCTGGAAAGCTATGAGATTAAGGAGCCTGAGGATGCATATTCTATAGAGCTGTACCTAAGCTCAGGTGCTATCAAGGGAATCGGGAAAACACTGGCATCAAGAATTGTAAAGAAATTTGGAGATAATGCTTTTCGGATAATAGTGGAAGAACCGGGTATGCTGGCTCAGGTTAAGGGAATCAGCGAACGTATGGCTATGGAAATATATCGTCAGTTTGAAGATAAAAGGGATATGAGAAATGCCATGATGTTCCTTCAAAGGTATAATATAACCGGTAATCTGGCGGCTAAGATATATCAGGAATATGGGAACAGAATGTATGATATTATCAGGGAAAATCCTTACCGTCTTGCAGAGGATATTTCAGGTATAGGATTTAAAACGGCTGATGAGATAGCCGGAAGAGTCGGAATAGAACCAAATTCGGATTACAGAATAAAAGCGGGGATTCTCTATATACTCTTACAGGCTAACACAGAGGGACATGTTTATCTTCCGGAGCCGGAGCTTATACATAGGGCAAAGGAGCTTTTGCTGGCTGAGGATGAGCTTATACAGAGGCAGATAATTTCCTTAAGCATTGAGAAGAAGATTATACTGGTTGAAGAGGATTCCGAAAGATTAGTATATAGTGCTGTATTTTACTATATGGAGTTAAATATAGCCAGAATGCTTCACGATCTTAATATAAAATATTATTATAACAGTGACGAGTTGAATAACAAGCTGGCTCAGATTGAAAATCTGGTTGGAACGGTACTGGACGAACAGCAAAGGATCGCTGTTAAAGAAGCAGTATGTAACGGATTGTTGATTATTACAGGTGGACCGGGTACAGGAAAAACCACTATCATAAATGCAATTATTAAGTTTTTTGAAGCGGAAGGCCTCACAATACTACTTGCTGCACCTACCGGAAGAGCCGCAAAAAGAATGAGTGAGACTACCGGATATGAGGCAAAGACTATACATAGAATGCTGGAGCTCAGCAAATTGACGCAGGGAGAAGGAGACAACTATACATTTGAGCGAAATGAAACCAATCCGTTGGAAACAGATGTGCTTATTATAGATGAAATGTCCATGGTGGATATCGGTCTGATGAATGCGCTTTTAAAAGCAGTAGCTGTTGGTACCAGATTGATTTTGGTAGGAGATGTGAACCAGCTTCCAAGTGTCGGATCCGGTAATGTCTTAAAGGATATTATTAATTCCCATTGTTTTAATGTGGTGAAGTTAACGAAGATATTTCGACAGGAAGAGGGAAGCGATATAATTGTAAATGCTCATAAAATCAATGCAGGCGAACAAATTGATCTTAACAATAAGAGTATGGATTTCTTTATGCTAAAAAGGAGTGAAGCAAAGGTTATCACAGCCGTTATAATCAATCTGGTCAAGAACAAGCTGCCAAAGTATGTTAAGGCCACTCCTTTTGAAATACAGGTTCTTACACCTATGCGAAAAGGAGAATTGGGTGTAGAAAAGCTTAACAAAGCACTTCAGGCAGCACTTAATCCGCCATCTGCGGATAAGATAGAAAAGGAATATCACCAGATGGTTTTTCGTGAGGGAGATAAGGTCATGCAGATAAAAAATAATTATCAGCTGACCTGGGAGATAAAGAGTATATACGGCATAACCACACAGATAGGTACGGGTGTATTTAATGGGGATGCCGGAATTATTAAGGAAATCAATCTGTTCTCCGAATATTTGATTGTAGAATTTGATGATAACAGATTGGTAAGCTATAGCTTCAGTCAGTTGGATGAGCTGGAGCTGGCATATGCAGTTACAGTTCATAAATCACAGGGAAGTGAATATCCGGCGGTTGTCCTTCCCATACTGGATGGTCCGAGATTATTGTTTAACCGCAATTTACTGTATACTGCCGTAACAAGAGCAAAAAACTGTGTTGTAATTGTTGGAAGTGATAAGATGATAAAATATATGATAGATAATAAGAGTGAGCAGAGCCGCTATTCAAGACTTGGCGAACAAATAAAAGAAATTGTAATGTAAATTATCTAGTGCATTATTATAATAAATAGGTTATAATAATTTATATTATAGGAACGCTTGTATAACGGAGGTTGTAATATTGTCATATACTACATTGGTTATCATGGCTGCCGGTATGGGGAGCAGATACGGAGGAATTAAACAATTAGAAGCAGTTGGACCTAATGGTGAGATTATAATGGATTATTCCATTTATGATGCTATATATGCAGGATTTAATAAAGTGGTTTTTATTATTCGCAAGGACTTAGAAAAGGATTTTAAAGAGATTGTAGGAAAGCGTATAGAAAAAAAGGTCAAGGTTGAGTATGTATTTCAAGAACTGGATGCTTTGCCTGACGGGTATAATCCTCAAGAGGGTCGCACCAAGCCTTGGGGTACGGGACATGCGATACTATGCTGCAGGGATGTTGTTAATGAGCCTTTTCTTGTGATTAATGCGGATGACTATTACGGGAAAGAAGCTTATCGTCTGGTTTATAATTTTATTAATTCAGATACACACAATCCGCATTTATATTGTATGGCCGGATTTATTCTGGGTAACACCTTAAGTGAGAATGGAGGTGTAACCCGTGGTGTATGTGAGACGGACAGTGAAGGGTATCTTGTTGATATTATCGAAACCTCGGGGATCATTAAAGAAGGTGATCATGCTAAGGCTACAGACAAAAACGGAAAGGATAATACAATAGATCTTAACAGTGTGGTATCCATGAATATGTGGGGTTTTATGCCGAGTGTATTTGAAGAATTAGAAAGAGGATTCAAAGAGTTTTTGTCTAATCTGTCTCCTGATGATGTAAAGAAGGAATATCTCCTTCCTGACGTGGTAGGTAATATGATACATAATAATAAAGCAAAGGTAAAGGTATTAAAGACATCTGACCGCTGGTTTGGTGTTACCTATAAAGAAGATAAAGCTTCTGTTGTTGAGGCCATTAAGAGGTTAATTGACAGCGGGGCTTATCCTAATTAAGATAAGGAGTTTATATTGCTTCAAGCCATATTAGACATGATATACCCGGTTAGATGTCCGGTATGCGATGATATTGTAATTCCAAAGGGCAGAAAAATCTGTGACCACTGTGAAGACAAGCTGCAGATAATCAGTGAACCCCGTTGTAAAAAATGCAGTAAACCAATAGAACAGGAACAACGGGAATACTGTAGTGATTGTGAACGGAAGCGTTATCACTTTGAGTATGGGTATTCCTTATGGATATACGATACTGTTATGAAGAAATCTGTTTCTGACTTTAAGTATTGCCATAAGAAGGAATATGCGAATTATTATGTAGAGAAAATTGTTAATCATTTTAAAGATGAAATTATAAAGATGAATCCGGATGCCCTGATTCCTGTACCCATACATAGGAGTAAGTATCGTGACAGAGAATATAACCAAGCGGAAATTCTTGCTTACGGAATAGGGAAAAAGCTTAATATTCCGGTTGTGACTGATTTGTTAATAAGAAACAAAAAAACCTTACCTCAGAAGCAGTTAAGCGATAAGGAAAGGCTTAAGAATCTACAGGAAGCTTTTATGGTTAACGCAGCAGCCGAAAGTAATAATTCAAAAAAGCTGTCAAGAATATTGCTGATAGATGATATATATACCACAGGAAGTACTATTGAGGCTTGTACGAGAGCATTAATAAGACATGGTATAGAGCATGTTTATTTTATAACATTATGTATCGGAAAAGGCTTTTAGGAGTATATATCCCGGAAGAATATGAACAGGAGGAGAGAAAATGGATGTAAGAAATTGCAAAGGATGTGGAAGGTTATTCAACTACATTTCAGGTCCGCCATTGTGTCCAACCTGTGCCAAAGCTCTTGATGCTAAATTTGAAGAGGTTAAAGCGTATGTATATGAGCACCCAAGGGTAGATATTCAGGAGGTAGCAGAGGTTTTTGAAATTAGTGTAGCACAGATAAAACAATGGATTCGCGAAGAGAGATTATCCTTTGCGGATGATTCTATGATTGGTCTTGACTGTGAAAAATGTGGAGCAATCATTAGGACAGGTCGATATTGTAAGGCATGTAAGGATAAGCTTGCGAAAGGGTTTCAGGAATTGTATCCAAGTCCGAAGCCCCCCAGGCTGAAGCCACAGGATACTAAAACGAGTGCTAGGATGCGTTTCTTAGACCAGGATAGAGATTAATGATGCTATGGTTCTATATTAATTATCTTTAAACAGACGGATACCGTCATCTTCTATAGTGATGGTTCCGTTTTTATATAATTTTCCGACAGCTCTTTTAAAAGCGTTTTTACTGATTTTGAATTTATCCCTAATATCATCTGCATTGGATTTATCATGAAAGGGAAGAAAGCCGTCTTCGTCTTTTAGGCACTGTAATATCAGTTCGGCGTCAGAGTCTATATGAATGTAGGATTTATCCCTAAGGCTTAAGGTAAGCTTTTTGTCTTCTCTTATATAAGCCACTCTTGCCTTAATTACATCACCATATTTAAGCGGGGCATAAATCTCGTTATTTGGGATTAATGCCGAATAAATATTATCTACAGCAACAAAGACCCCGAAAGCGTCAATTCTGTCATAAACAATACCTGTTACTATGTCGCCTTGCTGATATTTGGAACCGGATAAGAGATAATCATACACCTTCATGGTAGCACATAAGCGATTGCTTTTATCTACATAAAGAGCTACCAGTACATCGTCTCCCTCTTTAACCTTATGTGTCTGTTCCTTATAGGGCAGCAGCAGATCCTTTGCCAGACCCCACTCTAAGAAAGCACCTATCTTCGTAATTTGCTTTACCTTAAGAACATCGGTGCCGCCAACAGTAAGGGGAACATTTGAAGTTGTAGCAATCTCTCGGTCTTCGGAATCCTTATAGATAAAGACCTTTATCATATCATTCAGCTCAGTCTGCTCCGGAACCTCTTTTATTGGAAGAAGAACTCTCTTACTGTTTTCTGTATTGGGTTCACATAGGTATACTCCAAAATCGGATATTTTGCATACCTTAAGTATTTGATATTTTCCTAATTCTATCATATTAATCCTTTCTGTATCCG
>DUQV01000071.1 GCA_012837605.1 Clostridiales bacterium
TAATGCCTTACACGGTGAAATAACATGTAAAGTAGTTTAATAAAGTAAATACAAAAGCGGTATGCCTAGGCATATCGCTTTTTGCAGGGAAAACATCAAACACAATAAAAATAAAAACTTTAAAAACTACCCAAAATGTGTTACAATGTCCACGATAGGCGGGTTAGTCCAAGAGAAACAGTATGTTATATGTGACTCGTTTTTTGAGTCACAATATAACATAATGTTTCTCTTGGATAAGTGCAACGTGAGCGATGGAGCGAAGCTCCAGAGCTACTAACCTGTCATCAAGACAAATTAGCATTGTTAAGATGTCCGAGCAAAAAGGAGTATATATCATGGGTAGAAAATTAAGACTGAACAGTGCATTAAAAGCCTATCTTTTGTGGCCGGTCTACCTAACAGTTCTTTTGCTATTAATGAATCTTGTTATATATGTAATAAACAAAAAAGCTGGTCATGTTATGTCCGGTTTTGTTCTGGCTTATTTTGTATTAGCTATGATTATTTTCTATTTTAGAAGGCATCAAATTGCTACAGATCTTGTCAGATATGCAATGGATTTTGCTCAGGTTCAGAAGCGGCTGCTTAAGGAAATGGCCATTCCATATGCACTTCTCGATGTGGATGCAAGACTGCAGTGGGGCAATAACGAGTTCATGGATTTGTTTTCGGGCAAGAAAGCGATAGGTCAGTCAATAACCAATATAATCCCGGATATTACAAAAGACAGTCTTCCAAAAGCGGAGGCGGATGAGGTTGTCCATTTCATGTTAAACGACCGAAACTATAAGGCTGTACTTCGTAAGATTATATCACCTAACTTTGATGAGGATGCCAATTGGAACTTTTACGAATCGGAAAAGGCATGGGAGACAAAAAATGCATTAATTGCGATGTTTTTATTTGATGAGACAGATATAATTACTCTTCAAAAGGAAAATAAGGAGCAGAAGCTTATTGTAGGATTATTATATATAGATAATTATGATGAAGCTTTAGACAGTATAGATGAGGTAAGACGTTCATTACTTACTGCCTTGGTTGACAGAAAGATAAATAAATACATGCAGGGTATCGATGCAGTTATTAAGAAGCTGGAAAAGGATAAGTTCATATTCGTATTCCAATATAAATACCTCTCTGTTCTGCAAAGCACCAAATTCTCTATTCTTGAAGAGGTAAGAAATGTAAACATTGGAAATGAGATGGCTGTAACCATAAGCATCGGACTTGGGGTAAATGCTGACAGCTATATAACAGGTTATGAATACGCCCGTGCAGCTATAGATCTTGCTTTGGGAAGAGGCGGTGACCAAGCTGTAATAAAAGATAGGGATAAGATTTCGTATTACGGAGGCAAGAGCATTCAGGTTGAGAAGAGCACAAGAGTAAAAGCAAGGGTTAAAGCGCATGCATTTCGTGAATTTGTAGAAGGAAAAGACAAGATTGTAGTAATGGGACATTCTCTGGGAGATGTGGATTCCTTCGGAGCAGCGATAGGCGTATATAGAATAGGAAAGACATTTAACAAGAAGGTTCATATAGTAGTAAATGATATAACAACTTCACTTAGACCGATGATAAGCCGGTTTGTGGGAAACCCCGAATATGAGGAGGATCTGTTCCTTAATAATGAGCAGGCGAAAGAAGTTGTTGATGTGAATACATTGCTTGTTATTGTAGATGTAAACCGTCCAAGCTTATTGGAATGTGAGGAGCTGCTTGATTATGCAAGGTCGGTTATTATATTTGACCATCATAGACAAACAAATGAGGCAATTGAACATGCTGTATTGTCATATATTGAGCCTTATGCTTCTTCAACCTGTGAGATGATAGCAGAAATCCTGCAGTACATTGGAGGGAATTTGAAGCTTAGACCTATGGAAGCAGATGCTCTATATGCAGGTATTATGGTCGATACTAACAACTTCCTTACTAAGACCGGAGTCAGAACCTTTGAGGCAGCGGCATATTTAAGAAGAAACGGTGCGGATGTGATAAGGCTTCGTAAAATCTTCAGAAGCGACTTTATGGAGTTTAAGATCAAAGCTGATGCCATCAGCAGTACTGAGATTTATTTGGATTATTATGCAATAGCAGTATGTGCGGACACCGATGTGGACAGTCCGACTGTACTGGGAGCCCAAGTAGCAAATGAACTTCTTAATATTGCAGATATTAAGGCATCTTTTGTTTTTTCTGAATTTAACAACAAAATATATATAAGTGCAAGATCCATAGATGAGGTCAATGTGCAGCTTATTATGGAGAGATTAGGCGGAGGAGGACATCTAAGCGTAGCGGGTACCCAGTTAGAGGGTTGTACAATAGAGGAAGCAATAGCGATGTTAAAGTATACACTTGATACAATGGTTAAAGAAGGCGATATCTGATATCTGCGTTTAAAGTTTCGTACATGCCATACAGATATTAATATGACTGGTCGTAAATCCTGTACACCGGTCTAATGTTAAGTACTTCGACCGGATATCAGAAATATACTGTAAATATTTAGTAGTAGAGAGGGGTCAGCCAAATGGAAGTAATATTGATTGAAGATGTTAAAAACCTAGGTAAAAAGGGAGACGTTGTAAAAGTCAGTGACGGATATGCAAGAAATTACATTCTGCCAAAAAAGCTTGGTGTTGAAGCAACAAAGCAGAATCTATATATTTTAAAGCAACAAAAGGATGCTGAGGACAAAAGGCAGCAGGAAATGCTTGAGGAAGCCAGAGAGCTGGCAAAAAAACTGGAGGCATTCACAGTTAACTTAAAGATAAAAACCGGAGAAGGCGGCAAAACCTTCGGATCGATTTCCACAAAGGAGATTTCGGCAGCATTAAATGAACAATCGGGACTGCAGATTGACAGGAAAAAGGTACAGCTTCCGGAGCCGATTAAAAACACCGGTACTTATACAGTAGGAGTAAAACTGCATCCCAAGGTTACAGCAGAGTTAAAGGTAATAGTTGAAGCTGTTTAAGACGTATTAGTTTATAGGGGGATTACTAATGGATGAGGCTTTTATAAAGAAGATACTTCCGCATAGCTTAGAGGCTGAGCAGGCTGTCATTGGCTCAATGATAATGGATAAGGATGCTATTCTTGTGGCTTCTGAAGTAATAAACAGCAGTGATTTCTATGAGCAGCAGCACGGTATTCTTTTTGATGCAATGCTGGATTTATTTAACGAGGGAAAGCCTGTAGATCTGGTGACATTGCAAAACAGGCTGAAAGAAAAGGATGTTCCCCCACAGATTAGCAGTTTGGAATTTATAGGAGACATAGTAGCTGCCGTACCCACATCTGCCAATGTTAAATATTATGCCCAGATTGTACGGGACAAGGCTGTTCTTAGAAGATTAATCAAGGTTGCTGAGGAGACTGCAAATGACTGCTACCTTGATAAGGAAAACCTTGACACCATATTGGAAAAGGTTGAAAAAGAGGTATTTAATATCTCACAGAACCGTGGTGCAAAAGAATTTACTGATATTAAAGAAATCATACTGCGCTCTATCGACAGTATCGAGGCAGCTGCAAAAAACAAAGGAAGCGTTACAGGTATAGCAACGGGCTTTTATGATTTGGATTATAAGACAGCAGGATTACAGCCTTCAGATTTAATATTAATAGCAGCAAGACCTTCTATGGGTAAGACGGCATTTGCACTAAATATTGCTGAATATGTAGCACTGCGTTCAAATATAACCACTGCGATTTTTAGTTTGGAAATGTCTCAGGATCAATTAGCAAAGCGTTTATTGGCTATGAATTCCAGAGTGGATTCTCAAAACATAAGAACAGGTAATCTGTCTGCTGATGAATGGGCAAGCCTAATGGAAAGTGCAAGGGTAATCGGTAATTCAAGTTTGATAATAGATGACACGTCATCCATAACGGTCAGCGAATTAAGGTCCAAGTGTCGAAAGCTTAAGCTTGAGAGAAATCTGGGACTTGTTATAATAGACTATCTTCAATTGATGTCAGGCAGCAAAAGAGCTGAGTCAAGGCAGCAGGAAATATCAGAGATATCCCGCTCGCTAAAGGCATTGGCAAGAGAGATTAATGTACCGGTAGTAGCATTATCTCAGTTAAGCCGTGCGGTTGAACAGCGACCGGATAAAAGACCTATGCTTTCTGACCTTCGGGAATCCGGAGCAATTGAGCAGGACGCTGACGTTGTAATGTTTATTTATCGCGATGATTACTATCATCTTGACTCAGAGGAACCCGGTGTAACTGAGATTATAATAGGAAAGCAGCGTAACGGTCCTACCGGAACGATTAAGCTTGCTTGGCTGGCACAATACATGAAGTTCGCCAATAGAGAAAACAGGTAGTAGAATTCTAAATCAAAACAGAAGAATGTGTAGAAAAGGAGAGACTTTACCGAAGTGTCTCCTTTTTGTGTCGATAAGTTAAATGGGAATATGAGTGATAGATATTGCAAATGAAGTTTGCTATGTTATAATGTAAAAGATGGAAAATAATTACAAAATCTCAGAGTTATAAGTAATGGAGGATGATCGATGGAAGATGTTAGGTATATGATTTCAGAGGCTTCAAAAAGAGTCGGAGTAGAATCACATACTCTAAGGTATTGGGAGGACGAGCTTAACTTACCCATTGGCAGAAATGAAATGGGACATCGGTATTATAAAAACTCCGATATAGAATTGTTAATAACGATAAAACAACTAAAGGAAAAGGGCTTTCAACTGAAGGCAATAAAAATGTTGATACCAAATCTTAATAAGTTAGAATCTCTTGATAATCAGACTATGATAAGGCTAAAAAATGAACTTAATGGAAGGGAGACCAATATGTGGAAGGACGAAAAGGTTAACGGACAAGATGTAGAAGAGGGGACAAGCTTAGTTACAAGTGATAAGACTGATGAAATCTCGGAATCACAAGATAAAATGCTTCAGTTTAAGGCAATTATGAGCCAGATAATTAGGTCTGCATTAAAGGAAAACAATGCTGAATTATCAGGAGAAATAAGTACAAATGTCACAGATTCCGTTGTTAAGGAAATGAATTTTCTTATGCGCCTGCAGGAGGAGAAAGAGGAAGAACGCTACAGAAGGTTTGATGCTACCTTGCGGGATTACCAAAGAAGCAGAATGCATGCAGCGGCTGCCTTTGAAGGCAGAAAGAGAAAAAAATCAAAGTTTTTCAAAAAGCATAAGGTTTATATATAATGCCAAATATTAAATTTAAAAGAACACCCACGGGAATTTGAAATATCTCATTAACATAAATACTTTCTTGGATTATGCAAATTATCATGGGCGTTCTTTTGTCTGTAATATATACTTATTACTGTGGAGAAATTGCGCCGGTAGGGCAAGTTTCTGTGCATACACCACAGTCTATACATGTATCAGGATCAATCTCATACTTTGTTTCTCCTTCTGAAATCGAACCGGTGGGGCACTCATCTGCACACGCACCGCAACTGATGCACTCATCACTAATTATGTATGCCATAGTATATTACCTCCTTTGTATTACCAATCCTTTTTTATTTTATTATATGTGTAAACATTATGCAAGTGGAAAAACACACATATATTCTTGACGCTGCCCCATGAATAGAATATAATGTTGGCTAGGCTAGTAAATTAGAGCCAAAGATGGTTAATATTAATAATATATTAGGACTATAACCTAAGGAGGTAATTATATGGCTGCGATTACTAAGGATATGACAATTGCACAGGCAATTGCCATGGATCAGAATATTATTCCTGTATTACTTGATATAGGTATGCACTGTTTAGGATGCCCTTCCGCACAGGCTGAGACTCTTGAAGAGGCTGCTATTGTTCATGGAATGGATCCTGATGAGCTTATTGATAGAATAACTGCTCAGATCGGCGAATAAGACTGATATAGAGAATAATATTATTAATAAGACGTATTGCAAAGCTTTAGTCAGCATGCAATGCGTCTTTTTTGATGTGTAATGATAAATATTTTGCAGAACTCGTGTAGGCAGCGGCGATTCCACCTAAGCATGAAAATACCTCCTAAGTAGATTTTGGTTATTTACCTTGTCTGCTTAGGAGGTATCATATCATTCTGAGAATCCCACCCTAACTATTATACATAGAGCCTGATATTAAGTTCAGTATTAAGCATTACTTAACGTTTAAATGTTAGACAGGATTTGTAATGCCTTATCCTTTATTATTATTTCGTAATGCTCTTCATAGTAAATCTGGGAAGCGTAATTTGTACGTTCAGGTTTACCATATTCGGAGATAATATTACTGATTTTATTAAACTCCTCAGGTGTATGATTTGAAATGCTTATGACCAAATAATAAGTTGAAGTAACCGGATCCTTATACAGGGTGTTATTTCCCTTATAAATGCCCGGTAATATATTGGCCAGCTTGGTAATTTCGTCAAGGAATCGGAATGAATAAACTCTAGTCAGATTAATGGGAATCTGAACAATTTTTTTGCTGTCTGTTCCGGAGTTGGAGATATCAGTTATTTCCTTTATATTGCCCTCTACATCCTCTGAAAAGTCAGCTAAATGTTCAAAGGTATTAATCATTTCATCTGCGTATGTGTCGTAATCATCCGATCTATCTGACAAATCATGGGTATTGAAGGAGGAGAACTTTGAGAAACGGGTATCCAGCTCATCAGGATCCTCTACCTTCGTAATAACCAGAATTAAGCATTCTGTTGATACAGGAATAGCTTCAATCATTAATGGAATATCATCTACTTCAAAACCGAACTCATAAAAGGCCTGTTGAATCATATCACGAAACAATGCTTTAGCTTTCTCAGTACCGTAAGCCAGTTCACTTATTTTCAATTCTCTGTCTATCAAATCACTCTTGTTCAAGGTACATCTAATCTGGTTGTCACTTATCTTTTCTATCTTCATAGAGTACACCCCTTTCTGTATTAACAGGAACTGATCATTTAGTTACAACTAAATTCAACCATTGGTGTAAGGAAAGTATAAGTTAAAAAGGAAGTAAAGTCAATACGCCAAGTTATTAAATTTGTCTGAATAAATATGCTAAATCTACATTATTATTCAAAACATATCATCGTCATTTTGTACACAAAACATTAAAAAGTTTGTAATATCGGACATCTGAAACTTCTTGAAAATATCCCATAATATGGCTATAATACAAATAGATGATCCAACATCATAGCTTGCTGATAGGAAAGGAGAGTATGCCACAAGAAATATGGTTCGACAAGTATCGCATCATTAAGCTTCTTGGCCAAGGAGGTACGGCTAAGGTTTATCTCGCAGAACACATCAAATTAAAATCATTTCGAGCAATAAAACATATCTCCAAGTATCACCCCTTATACAAGCTTCAGCTTAAGGAAGCACATATTCTAAAAGATCTCAAGCATTCATGCATTCCTATTATTTATGATATTGAAGAAGATGAAGATGGTTCCTATATTGTCGAACAATATCTTGAAGGGGTAACCCTAAAAGAATATGTTACAGAAAGGAATTGTCTGGACAATGACATTATTGTTCATTTTGCTCTTCAACTCTGTGATCTGATCAAATATCTTCATAGTGTAAAAAGACCGATTCTATACTTGGATCTGAAGCCTGACAATATTATAGTAACTGACAATACACTTAAGTTAATTGATTTTGGCAGTGCAATGTTTCGTGATGAGGCAGATTCCCATGCTGAGCATTATGGTACGAATGGTTTTGCTGCACCCGAAATGTACGGTAGTGAAAGTCTGGATGAAAGATGTGATGTATATGGTATCGGAATGCTGTTATATTATATGGCAACCGGTAAGAGTTTAAGCACTATGGGAGAAATAACGGAGCATATAGATTTTATAGGCTGTTCAAAAAATCTTAAAAGAATAATAAGCAGGTGTCTAAGATATGACCCTTCCCAAAGGTATGCTTCTGTGTCAGTATTAGAACAACATTTATCAGCAATCATGAAGAAGAAAAGCCATCTGTTTAGTCAAGGATCATCAATAAAAATCGGGATTGCAGGAGCACAGCCAAGGATAGGCACAACCCATATGTCTTTTCGACTTTGCAGCTATTTTAACCGGCAGAATATAAAGTGCTTATATATAGAGCATAATAAAAGCAGATGCTTATGGCATGCAAGTAAAAGATATTTTGGACTTTATAGTGACAAGGATATTATTAAAATGAACGGGATTTCAATGGTATGTGAAGACCATACGCAGGAGATGGAAATATCGGAATTTAAAGTTATTATTAAAGACTATGGAAGCCTGAATATGTCAAACAAGGAACAATTCATGCAATCCGATGTTAAAATTCTTATCCTTGGAGCCAAGGATTGGGAGCTGGAATTTTCTGAAGAAGCACTTGAATTAGTATCAGAATATAAAGATGTTATTTATCTGTTTAATTTTGTTGACGGAAAACAGTATAGACAGATAATAAAAAATATGATGTTTAGAAATTGTCTCAGAATACCCTATGAACCCGACCCCTTTGCTTTGCCAAGAGATAAGAACGGGCGGGAATTTTTCCGGGATTTGACCGTTCTTTGTACCGAACTAAGGAGTGATAAGCTTGAAAAGAAAGCCAATGCTGTTAAAAAAGCTGACTGCGGGAACGTATCATACCGATAAGAAAACAATTGGATTAATAGGTATTAACCGTGGTGTAGGTGTAACATATACCGGTATGCTCTTAGCGAATTATTTCGGTTCGGAAAAAAGGATAAGGACAGCCTATCTTGAATGCAACAATCATATGGATTTTTCAAGGCTGCAGGAAGCATATGAATGGAGCACGGAAGATGATAATTCCTTTAGTCTGGATAAGGTTACCTACTATAAGCAGGTATCTGCAAATCGTATTTCTGAAATTTTATGCGATGATTATGATTATTATATCTTAGATTTCGGTACGGATTATTCGGATTATATGGATGAGTTTATAAGATGCAGCAATAAAATCATTATATGTGACAGTGCCATATGGAATCAGAGCAGACTGTTTTCTTTTCTGGAGGCTGCAGTGGATATCAAGGGCAGCAGATACTGGATTCACATGATTCCATATGCCAAACGGGGACTGGTAAATAAGTTGAGTAATAAAACCGGAAAAAGCTTTTATAAAATTCCATATGAACCCGACCCCACATTATTATCAAGAGAAACTCATAAATTATTTCATTTTCTGTTCGGCTAAGGATCCCCCCTTTCGTCCTAGAACAATATAATAGAACAATCCGTTTATTTTTAACAGGACAACACATATTGTTATTGAATTAAGGATAAGTATAACATATCACAAATTATCTTCTTATCCGATATTTATTGTATCAAACACCTCTTAACAATTGAATGAATTTTAATAACTGTATGTATATTAGAAATAATTATGAGAAATTGCTATGAGAAATAATTACAGGCTGAAGCAATATAAATCCGGTTCTTTGATTATTGTGATAAATAACCGGACCTAAAAGCCCTCTATACTTTATTGGTTGCGGATTTGGACTTATGCCGGTAATCAAAAGGACAGGTTAATGAAAACGGGAAGATACTTGGAAAGTGCCTTAAGAATAATTAGGGTGTTTTAGGACATCTTAGGTTCTTAAGGCACTATGTTTTCTAAGTCATATACGTAATAAAGTCGAAATTTAGTAATGACGATTGCCCACAAAAATGCTATAATATTCACGATAAGCAGATTAAATTGGTCGACAGGCCGAACCATTGTTTGTTTGCGGATTAGTTTTGGAGGAAGCATGGATAAAAAATTTAAAATTGCAATTGTTGGTATTACCGTTGCGGTTCTTATCTTAGCCGTAGGAATAGGGATTGCCATAGTCAAAAAAATGACACCAAGTGATGAGGTTATGCTTCTGACTGATTATTATCAGGTAGAAGATACTGAGGTAATGATAATACTGCAAGATGAGATATATAATAAGCCCGGTATTATGGCAGATGGAACGGTGTATATAGACTATGATACGGTAATACAGGAATTTAATCATAGATTTTATTGGGATCAGAATGAAAATATACTAATCTATACTACTCCTACAGAGATTATTCAGGTGGATGCTGTAAGTAATAAGTATTCTATTACAAAAAGCATGATTAAGACAGAAACCATATCCGAATATCCCATACTTAAGCTATATGGGGATAAGGTGTATATCGCAATAGATTTTGTTGCGAAATATTCTGATTTTAGATACCGTTTTTATGTTGAACCTAATCGTGTAGTGATAGAGTATAAATGGGGAGAATATCTTTTCACTGAGGTTGAAAAGGCAACGCAGTTAAGATCGGATGCAGACATAAAAAGCCCTGTTCTTATGCAGCTTCCCATTGGAGATGAGCTTATGTACTTAACTAAGGAGGAGGCACCAAGAAAAGGTTTTGCAAAAGTCATGACAATGGATGGTGTTATAGGATATGTAAAGGAAAAACATGTGAAACCATCTTATTATAAGGAGATTCTTAGTACATTTACTTCTCCGGAGTATACAGCTCAGACCAGACCGGAAAAAATAAATTTGGTATTTCACCAAATTTTTAATAAAGAAGCCGATGAAAAGCTGGAAGAATTAATCAAGCAAACCAAGGGAGTAAATGTGGTTTCCCCAACATGGTTTAGTATTAATGATGTGTCAGGGACAATGACTTCCTTAGCTAGCCGGGAATATGTGGAAAAGGCTAAAGAACTAGGCTTGGAGGTCTGGGCATTGATCGATGATTTTAATCCTGAGGTGGATATGTATGATTTATTGTCTTACACATCAAGAAGAGAGAATCTGTCAAATGGTTTAGTAGAAGCTGCAATACAATATAAGCTAAACGGAATCAACATAGATTTTGAAAACATACCTTCTAAGGCGGGAGAGCATTTCATTCAGTTTTTACGGGAACTTTCCGTAAAATGCAGAAATAACGGTATTGTATTATCAGTGGATAATTATGTGCCTGCACCCTATAATAAATATTATAACAGGAAAGAACAGGGTGAAATTGTTGACTATATTATCGTTATGGCATATGACGAGTATCATTCAGGCTCTGATATAGCCGGACCTGTGGCTTCTATTGGATTTGTAAAAGATGCCATACGAAATACCTTAGAGGAGGTACCCAGAGAAAAGACGATTATAGCTGTACCGTTTTATTCACGATTGTGGAAAGAGACCGCAGATAATGAGGTGACAAGCGAAAGTCTTTCAATGACACCGGCAAGTCAGGTGTTTACAAACAACGGTCTGGAACCTGAGTGGAATGAAACCTACGGCTCCTATTACGGTGAATTTGAAATGGATGGTGCCCTATATAAGATATGGCTGGAGGATGCCAGATCCATTGAAGAGAAAATGAAGGTTATTTATGATGCTAATGTGGCTGGCATAGGAGCATGGAAGCTTGGGCTTGAAAAGGAAGAAGTATGGAATGTCATTATCCGCTACTTGAACTAAGTATGTGCAGTTACATTTATTAATGCTTAGAATATGATTATTAAATATGATGATAAGAATAGGATGCTATATCTGTTCATAATATATATGGAAACTGGTGTGGGAAGTATGATATATGAAGCGAAGGTATATTAGCATCCTGTTTTTGATATTAATAGCAGCAGCAAGATTATTAACTACTGATAAAGCCGTAAATGTGATGAGAAATTTGTTTCAGGAAATCGATACTGAGGTAAAAGAAACAAAACCGTCCATTGTGATAGATGCCGGTCATGGCGGCAGAGATCCCGGGAAGGTAGGTATTAACGGGACATTGGAAAAGGACATAAATCTTTCCATTGCTCTTAGGCTCAGGGATCTTCTTGAGCAAAATGATATCCGGGTAATAATGACAAGAACAGAGGATACGGGCTTATATTCGGAGCATGATGCCAATAAAAAAAGGTCTGATTTAAATAAGAGAATAGAGATAATCAATTCAAGCGATGCAGCATTTGCAATAAGCATACATCAAAACAGCTTTAGTCAGACGAATGTAAAGGGTGCCCAGGTTTTTTATCATACTCAGTCCGAGCAGGGAAGAGATCTGGCAATAACCCTGCAGGAGCAGCTTATTGAAACAATAAATGACGGAAACCGCAGAAAAGCAAAATCAAATACCAGCTACTATATGCTTAAGCATACGACATGTCCTCTGGTAATCGTTGAGTGCGGTTATCTCAGTAATTACACAGAGGCAGAGCTTTTATTGGATGAAGAATATCAGGAAAAAATGGCATGGGCTATTCATCTTGGTATTTTACAGTATATAAATACTACCAAGAGTAAGTAGATATTAATTTAATATTATTATATTTCTACAGTAAAGGACACAATCAAATATTACCGTACTGTGGATAAATTTTTCCGAACGTGATATAATCTCATTTAACCGACACATATATTATGACAGATAATTCAAATTCTCATATATCTTGTGTGCATCGGTTCAGTATATGAAGAGGATTTCCTTTAAAAAAGGAGTATACATTATAGGATGAACACTATTATCATACATGCTGATAACGGCAGATTAAAGGAAGAAGAGTTGCAAATTGCCACAAAAATATTGAGATCAGGAGGTTTGGTTGCCTTCCCTACCGAAACGGTGTATGGTTTGGGTGCTGATGCTCTCAATCCCGGTGCTTCAGAGAAAATATACGAAGCAAAGGGAAGACCTTCAGATAACCCCTTAATTGTGCATATAGCGGATGCGAAACATATGAAGCACATTTCAAGAGGTATACCTGATAAGGCATATATGCTGGCACAAGTTTTCTGGCCGGGACCATTAACAATGATACTTAACAAAAAAGATATAGTCCCTTACAGCACAACAGGAGGGCTTGATACGGTAGCAATTCGTATGGCGGCAGATAGAATTGCAAAGGATATTATCAAATGTGCCGGTGGATTTATAGCCGCTCCCAGTGCTAACATATCCGGAAAGCCAAGTCCTACCAAGGCAGAGCATGTAATAGCTGATTTGAATGGCAAGGTAGATATGATAATTGATGGGGGCAAGACTACTTTAGGATTGGAATCTACGATTGTGGATTTGACATCTGATGAACCCATAATATTAAGACCGGGATGCATTACTAAAACCATGCTGGAGAATGTCATAGGTAATGTTGAATATGATAAAGCTGTTTTGGACAGACATACGGAAGATAATATCATACCTAAAGCACCGGGTATGAAATACCGCCACTATGCCCCGGAAGGACGTCTAACCATCTATGAAGGTAATTTGCAGCGTGTGATAGATGAAATAAATAAAAAAGCCAAAGAATATGTTTTAAAGGGTAAAAAAGTAGGAATAATCGCCACCAATGAAACGCATAAGCTTTATAAGTACGGAGATATTAAGTCAGTAGGCAAAAGAGAAGACGAAGATTCTATAGCAGCCGGATTGTATGCTGTATTAAGAGATTTTGATGATATGCATTCAGAATATATATTTTCTGAAAGTTTTGCAGGTGGTGACCTGGGACAGGCAATCATGAACCGGTTATTAAAGGCAGCAGGTTATAGAGTTGTAAGAGTTGACTGATTCTTTTATGGGAGGATTTTATATGGCGAAATATAATAAATTGATTTTTGTGTGTACCGGCAATACATGCAGAAGTCCAATGGCAGAAGCTATTTATAAGAATCTTGATAAAGAAACGGATATCAAAGTGTTTTCGAGAGGTCTGGTGGTTTTATTCGGTGAACCTATTAATCCGAAGGCTGAGATAGTATTAAAAAAGCATGATTTGGAGATTAATAATCACATATCAAAAGGATTAAAGGAATCCGAAATCGATGAGAATACATTGATTCTTACTATGACCAATACCCATAAAAGAAAAATTCAGAACACTTACCCAAATGCTGTGAATGTATTTACAATAAAGGAATATGTAGGAGAAAACGGCGATGTAGTGGATCCGTACGGAGGATCGTTGGTTGAATATGAGGAATGCTACATAGAGCTTGCCAGACTGGTCAAAAAGACAGTTTATAAAATAAATGAATACAATGAAACCCAATAAATTCTATAATAGATATAAATGTTAGTATGAGAAATGAGATTAAAAAACCTTAGGCAAGGTTGAAACAGAAAAAGCCTGCAACAGAAATAATATAAACAAGAAAACATGAAAGAATGCTAGGAGATGGAGATGATATGATGATAGGAATAGGAAATGATCATACAGGATATGAACTGAAAATGGAGATAATAAAATATTTTGAAGAGAATAAGATTGAATATAAGGATTTTGGATGCGGTAAACAAGAATCCAGTGATTACCCTATTTATGCTAAAGCTGTTGGAAGAGCACTCCAAAAGAAGGAATGTGACTTGGGGATTCTGATATGCGGTACGGGAATAGGAATTTCTATTGCAGCAAATAAGATGAAAGGAATTCGTGCAGCATTATGTCATGATTGTTTTAGTGCCGAAGCAACAAGATTACACAATAATGCCAATGTATTGGCTATGGGTGCAAGGGTAGTCGGTCCAGGACTGGCAGTCAAAATCGTGGACACTTTTTTGAATTCCAAGTTTTCAGGAGAAGAAAGACATTCCAGAAGAATTCAGATGATTGAAGAGGAATAAGAAACAGGATTGATTTTTATGTGGAGACGTCTCATGATTTATTATTAGGTAAGAGTGTCTCCATTTTTATCTTACGGATAATCGTCTTAGATAAATATTTATCGCATATTTATCCATTAGATATTCAGCCATCTGATAAGGATAGAGAATGTGAATCTGTCTGTTGTTAAAATGAATTAAACAATTATATGATACGTTAAAAAAGAATATCCAACAAAATTAATGGGAATACTAACAGGTGCATTATAGGATTCCTAAATGGAGGTGGAGATTCTGGAAAGCATGAGCCGTTTTATTGAAAATTTGCAGCGTATATTTTCCTTAAAAAGAACAAAAATCACATTATATATAGCCACTGTTCTATGGATTGCAGTCATTACTCAAATATTAATGAACAAAGTTTTTTTTGAGAACTTTGAAATTGCTGAAGCATTTGTAAAGACAAATTCAGAGGATTTAAAATGCAGTTTGGAGATTGTTGCACAGCATCATAGTGATTTTTTAAGCGAAACCGAGAAAAAGGATATTTTACATCATATAGCTGATGCTATCGGGTTAAAGCTTGATTCCGACATAAAGATTAAACGTGAAGACCAACAGACCGAATACTCATATCATAAGCATGCTAAGAAAGCAGAGACAACACTAAAGATTGTCAGTCTCCAGCAAGAAGCTGATTCAACAATAAAGGTGAAGCATTATGTTGTAGTCAGACTGAATATAAAAGAATCAGTTAAAAGCATTGATAAGTATCGCAGATTGATTGAAAAAGCCTTGGATGAAATGGATATGAGCACCAGACAAGTCAATGTTTTGTATGAAGGTATGATTGACGGTTTAATGTCAAGGAATGATAAAGAGGACATGGCTAACCTTATGATAAGAGAGCTGCAGGGTGAAGTGGCTTTTGATTATCAACATGGAGACAGCTACACAGTATATGCTTATACAGGCTTAATTAATGAATATATAGAAACTGTGGGATGCAAGATTAACATTCAAATAGCTATGACATATGATGAGCTGTCTGATAAGACCAGAATATATTTGGCGACACCAATCATTAATCAGAGTTGGTAGATTTAAGAACAGAAAAAACCGGGGCGTATTTGAAAATATGCCCCTTTTGAATCAACCCATATTATATGATACATTTTTGTATTATATAAAATATGCTGCTTTATTTAAATTATTTGCCTGATATGGATTTAGAACTTACATCTTCGTTAGAACCAGCGTCTTCGTCTGCGATAGCGCCTCCGTCTGTTTAATAATTCGTTTAGAAGTATTATACTTATGAAATCCCTTAACAGGCTTCGTCTTCTTACGGGAGCGAAGAAAACATTGTAAGTTTCGATCTTTGAGATCTCATCCATATCCTGTACTCTTTCATATACACGGTCGATAATTCTGTCCAAAGTAACCCTATCCGGGTATTCGTCAAACATAACACTTCCGTCATATTCAAGCTTGTCACATTCATCATTTATTTCGTCCAGTATGCGTCTTGCAGAGCTTGGATACATCTGCATAAAATATTCTATATCTCTTTCTAAATCCTCACAGTTATCATATCCATACAGCGGATAAAGCGGTATTCCCATAGGGGTATTAAACGGTGTATTACCGGGCATAAAAATATTGGGCATACCGGTCTGTGGGGTCATCCCACCGTTAATGGGCATACCGGTTCTGGGGGTCATCCCACCATTCATAGGCATGCCGGTTCTGGGGGTCATCCCACCGTTCATGGGCATGCCGGTTCTGGGGGTCATACCGCCATTCATGGGCATGCCGGTTCTGGGGGTCATACTACCATTCATTGGTGTACCTGTTCGGGGGGTAGTTACTCCGGGAGGTATGCTTGGTGCGGTGTCTCTATCCATAGGCATACCGGTGCTTGGAGGAGCAGTTCTATCCATGGGCATGCCTGTACTCGGAGGAGTAGTTCTATCCATAGGCATACCGGTGCCTGGTGGTGTGGTTCTGTCCCTATTCATTTGAGTGTTTTTTATTTTATCACATTCTGATTTTTGCATAATAAGAGCTCCTAAACTTTTTATTATCAATATATGCAATCATAAAACGATTGTGAAATCTTAAAAAGCATTAATCAAAATTGAAAAGAGTATGATACAAGTCTATTAAATGAAAATTTAATATGATATAATCACGATAAGCATATTGATTTAGTAGTGATGACTTGTAATAAAGCCGTTATGATAAATAGGAATGAAGGAAGGAATACCCTTTGTTAAAACAGGTATATCGTGTAATAATTTTATTAATTATATTTGCCGCTTCTCTTTATTATTTCAGTAAAGACATTAAGGAAGTGGTATTTAATATAGATAATACTACAAGTATGGAGGAAACTTCCTTTCCTTTGGTTACATTAAAAACTGAGGGGAAAATCATAAATGTTCTTCATGGTTACAGCAGCAACTTGGATGCTAATTCGATTAGAGAAGCTCTTTTGCCTATTGGACCCAATCAGTCATATGAGGTTTTGATAGATCAGAAAGAATATGACATTAAGAAATTGAATTTTGAGCTTCGGGATTTTGTTAATAACGATTTGATTGAAAAAGGATCTGTCAGCGTATTCGATGAAGACAAAGGCAAAAAAATAGCAAAGATTAATTTTAATATAGATTTTAAGAAAGATAAGGAGTATGCTGTAAAGATAACTCTTATAACCAGTGAAAGCCGCAAGATGTACTATTATCACCGAATTAAGAAGCATGACAGAACGTATTTGACTGACAAGCTGGATTTTGTGATGGGATTTCACGAGGCAATCAAGGACAAAGTAAAGGCTGAGGAATATATCAGATATCTTGAGCCGGACAGTAAAAAGGATAATTCTACTTTGGCCAATGTTAACATTCATTCAAGCTTTGACCTGATAACATGGGGAAGTCTGAAGCCTGAGTTCATAACAGAGGTGATTCCTACCGTTGTTGAGAATTATACAGATGTAGCTTCATTTGTACTGGATTATGTAATCAGTGCCAATGTTTCCGGTATTCCCGAATTATATAAGGTAAAGGAATATTACAGAATAAGGTATTCTGCCGACAGAATGTATTTATTAAATTATGAACGGCGTATGGAGGCGTTTTTTGATGTACAGCTTGCCAGTGTGTCCAAGAGTCAGTTAAAACTGGGAATTACTGATGAACCTTTTACACCATATCTAGCAAGTCCTGATAAGAAAAAATTCGCTTTTGTCAGAAGCCGGGAGCTGTGGTTTTACAATCTCGAGGACAATGAAATTGTACGGGTTTTTTCCTTCCGACAGAAGAATACGGACTATATAAGGGATATATATGACCAGCATGATATAAAAATACTGAATATGGATGCTGAGGGTAATATATATTTTATGGTATATGGATATATGAACCGCGGTCAGTATGAAGGAAGAGTAGCTTTAGTAATGTATGAATACGTACGGACAGAGGGACGGATAGAGGAAAAGGTATATATTCCTTTGGATGAGCCTTATCAGACCTTAAAGGAGAGTATTGGGGAATTTGCATATGTCAGTTCTTTTGATATCTTTTATTTTCATATATACAATAGTATTTACTCTTATAACCTGATTACCGGGCAGCTCACGGTATTGGCAGATAATATAGATAAAAATGATGTGGTTACTTTTTATGATGAAGGATATGTGGCATGGCAGGAAAGCTCAAATCCTTTAGATGCAAACAGTATTAGTATTATGAATATTGAAACCGGAGATATCAAAAGTATTAATGCAATTAAAGGATATAAAGTACTGCTGTTGGATAAGATAAATTCAAATCTTATTTACGGATATGTCTATGAGGATGATATTACTGTCCTGATAGACGGGACAACAGTTGTTCCTATGAGAAGAATAGAGATATCAACCACAGATAGGGAAGTTCTTAAACCGTATCATAAAGATGGGTACTATATAACCGGAATCGAAGTAAAGGATAATATTATTGAATTATTTCGGACTACGCAGCAGGAAATTGATGGTAGAAAAATATTCACACCGACAGTAAATGACTATATCATGAATCAAAGCATTGAGAAAAAAACATATCTGAATATGGTAACAAGGGTTACAGAGGCTGCTTTGACAGAGTATTATTTGGAGCTTCCTTCGGGATTTGTAATGAATGAGCTGCCTGATATATTATATACTGTGAATACGGTTATTTCAGCGGATCCCACACTGCGTTTGCCAAAGGACAGTAATTATTATGTAGAGGATGATAAATCTTCATCTGTAAGCAATCTGTATTATACCTTTATTCATGGGGAGCTTAAGGGAGCTTATTATGAAGCCTCAGATGCTATTGCAAAGGCAGATGAGGGTGTGGGAGTAGTAATGAGCAGCACAAAAAAGCCGGTATGGGAACGTGGTGTGAAGGCAAATAAGAATATAATAGCTCATTTTGAAGAAGTGAAGCTGTCGCCGACACCAAACTCAATGGATGCCTGTATTAAGCTTTTAGCAGACTATACAGGTAATAACATTGATAATACGGATTTTGATTTAAATGAAACATCAGCCTATGACGTTCTTATTAATTATTTGGATGCAGAACCAATACGCTTAACAGGCACAGCTTTAGATCAGGTTTTATATTATGTATCTAAGGACAGACCGGTAATTGCCATGACCGGTCATAGTGATGCAGTATTGATTTATGGATATGATACTTATAATATATTTTTGATTGATCCAAGTCAGGGAAAGACGGTCAAACTGGGCATACAGGACAGTACACAGTTGTTTGAAAAGGCAGGAAATGTTTTTATTTCCTATCTATCACAATAAATATTATTTGAAAAGGAGAAAATTTATGGATGAAAGAATCAAAACACTGGCGAATAATCTGGTGAATTATTCAATGGCAGTAAAAAAAGGTGACAAGGTCTATGTACATCATATCGGAGAAGCCACAGAGGATTTGGCGAGACAGATTGTAAAAGAAGTATATAAAGTAGGAGGGGTACCCTTTGAAAGCTATACTAACCCCAGATTATTAAGAGAAATACTTCTAAACTGCTCTGAGGAACAGATGTCACTTAAAGCCAAGATAGATGCTGAGATGATGGAACAAATGGATTGTTATGTAGGCATTAGGGGTTCTGATAACATTACTGAAAATGCAGATGTACCACAGGAAAAGATGAAGATTTATGAAACTTATTATCAGACTCCTGTTCATCATAATATCCGTGTAATGAAGACCAGATGGGTGGTTCTTCGTTACCCCAATGCATCAATGTCCCAGCTTGCAAATATGAGTCAGGAAGCATTTGAGGATTTTTACTTCAAGGTATGCAATTTAGATTACGCTAAGATGAATAAAGCCATGAAAAATCTTGTAGATTACATGGATCGTACAGATAAAGTGCGTATTGTAGGTCCGGGAACGGATCTTAGCTTCTCAATTAAGAATATACCCTCGGTTCCATGTGCGGGTGAAAGAAATATCCCGGATGGCGAGGTGTATACTGCTCCTGTAAGGGACAGCGTTAACGGAACTTTGACCTTTAATACTCCTTCGGTATTCCAAGGATTTACCTTTGAGAATATATCCTTCCGTTTTGAAAACGGTAAGATAGTGGAGGCAACTTCAAATGATACAGCCAGAATTAATGATGTATTAAACACAGATGAGGGTGCACGCTATATAGGTGAATTTGCTATTGGAGTAAACCCATATATTCTAAATCCTATGAAGGATACCCTGTTTGATGAGAAAATCATGGGATCATTCCATTTCACACCGGGCAACTGTTATGAAGAGGAAGCACCTAACGGCAACAGCTCTGCTATTCATTGGGATCTGGTATGCATACAGACACCTGAATATGGCGGTGGTGAGATATATTTTGATGATGTTTTGGTGCGTAAGGACGGAAGGTTTGTTGTTAAGGAATTGGAATGCTTAAATCCTGAAAATTTAGTATAGGAATGAGAGGTAATTATGAAGCTTTTATCGGTAGCGGTGCCATGCTATAATTCAGCTGGGTATATGAGTCGGGCGATTGATACTCTTTTATCCGGCGGCGACATTATGGAAATAATCATTGTTAATGACGGATCAAAAGATGATACTGAGAAAATCGCCTTAGAGTACCGGAAAAGGTATCCGGATATCGTTCGTGTTATAAGCCAGGAAAATGGCGGTCACGGTGAAGCTGTAAATACCGGACTGGCTAATGCTACAGGTCTGTATTTTAAGGTCGTAGACAGTGATGACTGGGTAAATGAAAAGGCACTTCAGGAAGTGCTTAATAAGCTAAAGGAACTGATTGCAGATGGAAACAGTCCGGATCTGTTTCTGGCTAATTATGTGTATGAGAAGGTAGGAGTCAAAAGGAAGAAGGTCATTAATTACAATTGGGCTCTGCCTAAGAATCAGATATTTACCTGGGATGATATTATGCATTTTAGGCAAAGTCAGAATATTCTTATGCACTCTGCAATATATCGTACGAAGCTGCTTAAGGACTGCGGTTTGAAGCTGCCGAAGCATACATTTTATGTTGATAATATATTCGTATATCAACCGCTTCCCTATGTTAAAACACTTTATTATATGGATGTGAATCTGTACCGTTATTTTATAGGCAGATCGGATCAGTCGGTTAATGAGCAGGTCATGATTGGCAGAATAGACCAGCAGATAAGAGTCACAATGTTAATGATTGAAGCCCATGATCTTTCGCAGATAAAATGTAAGAAGCTAAGAAACTATATGATAAAATATCTGTCTATGATGATGGTTGTCTGCTCGGTGTTTTTAATAAAAGAGGGTAGTGATGAAAGCCTGGCTAAAAAAGAAGAGCTTTGGAACAATCTAAAAAGCTACAACAAGTGGCTTTATAAGAAAATCAGGTCTCAAATTTTAGGTCGTTCCATGAACATGCCCGGAAAATTTGGACGCAGAGTAGTAGAAATGGGATATAATATAGCAAGGAAAATATACGGATTTAATTAATTAAAAATAAAGCTGCAGCCCTTTGTTTGGCTGCAGTATTATTTTAAATTTTGGAGAATTCCCGGTCTGCTTTTTTTGGTTCTCTGCTGTAAGCCGGTCTGTATACGATGGGATACATGATTAAGCTAAGTATAATTGCTCCGAATACATCCAAGATGGAATGCTGCTTCAAACATACCGTAGACATGCTGATCAATATTGTCAGTATGAAGGTCGATATCTGAAGCCACCTAATATCTTTTAAGCGTGTACTTTTTCTTATAGCAATCATTGCTCCTATAGAATTATAAACATGAATGCTGGGAAATACATTGGTTGCAGTATCAAAGCTGTATAGCTTTCCCAGAATACGGGTAAAGATATTGGATCTTCCCAGAGTATTCAGATTCACTCTTAGATAGTGACCGTTAGGCCATATGGTGTAGATGGCCAGGCAAATAGTCATTCCGATAAAGAGAAAGGCGCAGCATCTATAAAAATCCTGCTTCGAGGTAAGAAAAAAGTAAGCAACAGTAACAAATATAAATATAAACCACAAAAAATAAGGTATAACAAATATCTCCATAAATGGTATATATTTATCCAGCTTCGAATACACAGGCGTAAAATCTGTTGTCACAGTTCGCTCCAAACAGGTAAACCATATCATATAGAAAAAGAAGTATACTAGGATTAACCCGTGTCTGTATTGCTTTAGTAATTGTTTTATTGTGTTTCTGAATTTCATGTCTTTACCTCGTTTCCAATTTTGTTGTCGGATGTTTTTGCGAACTATCCATAGCTCACGCAGATTAGGAGCTAAAAGCAAAGCTGCTTATACGTGGAGTATATCACAAGTTTGCGTATGCTACAATATACATAAAATTACATTAAGCAAATCTTAAGAATTATTTATGTAATTTTTTATAATTAAAATATTATATGTCTGATTTTTAAGCAAAAGACGATGGACATATATGGATAAAGATTTTATAATTAATTTGAGGGAATAAAAATGGTAATATAAAAGAGACTATTTGTGGAATAATTTTTACTTATAATCCGGTTTTATTAATTAAGGAGAGAAATATGAAGAGAGTATTTTTAGTTGTTTTAGACAGTGTTGGTATAGGTGAGCTTCCTGATGCTAAGGACTATAATGATGAGGGAAGCCATACTTTATATGCTGCATCAAAAAGCGAACACTTTAGCATGCCTAATATGGAGAAATTGGGACTGTTTCATATTGACGGAGTAAGAGATAGATTTCAAAAAATGAAGCCGGCAGAGACATTTGACGGCAGTATAGCCAGGCTTGCTGAAAAATCAAAAGGAAAAGATACCACAACGGGCCATTGGGAGATTGCCGGAATCATATCAAACAGACCGTTTCCGACATATCCGAATGGTTTCCCTAAAGAGGTTATCAGCACGTTTGAGCAAAAGACCGGAAGAAAGACATTGTGCAACCTGCCTTATTCGGGAACAGAGGTAATACTAAAATACGGCAGGGAGCATATTGAAACCGGAGCACTGATTGTATATACTTCCGCAGACAGTGTATTCCAGATTGCGGCTCATGAGGATGTTGTGCCTGTTAAGGAGCTTTACAGATATTGTGAAATAGCCAGAGAAATTCTTCAGGGTGAGCATGGAGTTGGTCGTGTAATAGCAAGACCTTTTGTCGGAACCTATCCTAATTTTACAAGGACAGCAAACCGTCATGATTACTCCTTGGCGCCCGGGCTGACCATGCTTGATCAAATGGTTGATGCAGGACTTGAGGTTCTGAGTGTGGGCAAAATATATGATATTTTTGCAGGAAAAGGCATTACCGATATGGTAAAGACCGAAAACAATGAAGACGGTATAGAGAAGCTTATAGAAAGAATGTATAGAGATTTTACAGGTCTTTGTTTTGTGAACCTGGTGGATTTTGACATGCTCTATGGGCACCGTAATAATATAGACGGCTATGCGAAGGCTCTTAGTTATTTTGACAGTCAGCTTCCCAGAATCACAAATGCATTAAGGGATGAGGATATACTGATTATAACTGCAGATCACGGATGTGATCCGTCCACCCCGTCAACTGATCATTCAAGAGAATATGTTCCTATGGTTGCACACGGAAAGATGATTAAAAAGAGCAATAATCTTGGAACAAGAGACAGCTTCGCCGATATAGCGGCTACAATTTTAGAGTATTTTGATGTTAAGCAGCAGGTGGCAGGAGTATCATTCTTAAAGGATATAATCCATGGGTAACAGGCTGATACATACAATACCACCGGTTTATAACGAAAAGTCACGAATACTGATATTAGGGACCTTTCCATCTGTCAAGTCAAGAGAAGGGGAGTTCTTTTATCATCATCCTCAGAATCGTTTCTGGAGGCTAATCAGTGCAATCTGCAAGGAAGAATTACCTAAAACTATAGATGAAAAAAGAATGCTGCTGCTTAGAAACCGTATAGCACTTTGGGACGTGGTTCGAAGCTGCGATATTATCGGTTCTTCTGACAGCAGCATAAAAAATGTAATACCAAACGATATTACCCCGATTTTAAAGCAGGCGGATATACAGAGAATCTATGCCAATGGCGGTACGGCATATCGTCTTTATAAAAGATATATATATCAGGATGTCAAAAGGGAAATAATACTTCTTCCTTCTACAAGCCCTGCCAATGCCTCATATTCATTGGAAAGGCTTATAGAAGTATGGAGTAAAAAGATTATAATGGTTTAATAATAATATGAATTGCATATAGTGCAAGCTTAATATATGTATATTTGAAAGGACAAAAGGTTATGAGAGTGGTTATTCAGCGGGTTTCTGAAGCAAAGGTAGAAGTAGAAGGAAGAATTACAGGACAAATAGGAAAAGGTTTATTAATATTCCTTGGAGTAGGCAAGGATGATGATATGAAGGCAGCTGACCGTTATATCGATAAGATATTAAAGCTTAGGATATTCGCCGATGATATGGGGAAAACAAATCTTTCTCTTAATGATGTTCATGGAGAGGTTCTGGTAGTATCACAATTCACATTATATGCAGATTGCAGGAAAGGAAACAGACCGGACTTTATAAATGCCGGTTCTGCCAAGCAGGCAGAGGAGTTATATGAATATTTTTTAGAGCAGATTAAAGATAAAACAGGCAAGGTGGAAAGCGGTGAATTTGGTGCAGAGATGAAGGTTTCTCTGGTTAATGACGGTCCGTTTACTATTATTCTGGACGAAAGTTTGATATAAATTAACGAAATTCTAATCTGTTTTTAAAGATATTTTTTTGATAAATATATAGAATAATATTAAATAATACGAAATATTATATGGGACAAAAATAAAACTATGCTATGACAACTATAATTAAAGAGAGGTGGGAATTTTGTGATCCAAATAAACGAATTAACAAAAGTCTACAAATTAACCAAAAAACAAATGATGGAGAAAAAAACAAAGAAAAACATGGTAAAGGCAGTAGACAAGCTTAGTTTAACAGCAAGACCGGGAGAAATATATGGATTGCTTGGACCGAACGGAGCAGGTAAGACGACTGCTCTTCGCTGTATTGCATCATTGCTTAAGCCTACTCAGGGTAATATTAAGGTAAAGGGCTATGATACTGTCGAGGATTCTCAAAGCGTCAGAAAAACAATAGGCTTTTTAACTAATGAGATTAAGCTTGATCCACAGTTTTCTCCGAGATATATGTTCGGTTTTTTTGGAAGACTTCACGGACTGGATGAAAGAGTTATTGAAGAAAGAAGAGAGGAACTGTTCGATTATTTTGGCATAAAGGATTTTCAGGACAAAAAAATCGAAGAGCTTTCTTCCGGTATGAAGCAAAAGGCTTCACTGGCAGTTAGTCTAGTTCATAATCCCGAGGTTATTATATTCGACGAACCAACCAGTGGTCTTGATATTATTACAGCAAGGAATGTAACAGATTACTTAAAGCATTTAAGGGATGAAGGAAGGACAGTTATTATATCTACTCATATTATGACAGAAGCCGAAAAATTATGTGACAGGATAGGTATAATAATTAACGGTGTTCTGGTATTAGAAGGAACATTGACTGAAATACTTGACCGAACCAATACAAAGGATCTTGAGGATGCATTTTTTGAGTTATATAAAATACATAATAAGGAGGAGGAATAAGATGAAAGGCACGAAAAATATAGTGAAAAAAGAATTAACCAGAGTATTTACAGACAAAAAACTGGTTATTAACCTGTTTGTTCTTCCCGGTGTTCTTATTATGGTTATGTATAGTATTATGGGAAGTCTGATATCTAAAATGGAGACGGATATCAAGACCCATATTCCGACAATATACATTCAAAACGCTCCGGAGGATTTGGATTATATTATAGATGCGGTTGATTTTGAAGGCAATATAACATATATATCATCGAAAGATTCAACGACTCATATTAAAGACGGGATTTTAAAGGGCGATATAGATTTGTTGGTTATATTCGATGAAGGCTTTATAGAGACAATCCGAAGCTATAAAGATGTCGGAGATCCGATTCCCGAGGTCAGGACATATTATAATCCTTCAGAAGATTATTCCAATGCGGCAAAAGGTAATTTTACCGCAAGCGTGCTGCATGCATATCAGCAGTCTTTACTGGCAGAGAGACTGGGAAATATTGAGCAGCTGCAGGTGTTTTATATTGACCGTGACCCTGAAGCGGGAATAATTGTCGATGAGAGTAAGGCAAACGGTAAGTTTTTATCAATGCTTCTGCCGTTTTTAATAAATATTATGCTGTTTCAGGGAGCTATGGGACTTGGTATGGATGCCATAACCGGCGAAAAGGAAAGGGGGACACTTGCCAGCATGCTTCTTTCTCCGATTAAGCGAAGTGAGATTGTATTTGGCAAGCTGATTTCTCTGGGAATATTAACAAGCCTTTCTGCGGTTATATATACCGTATCAGTCGTTGTGGGTATTCAAAGACTTGCAGATGGAGCTATGGGAGCAATGACAAATATACAATTCACACCGGTTCAGATTGTTCAGCTGTTTGTAATGCTCATCGTATTAGTGTATCTGTATGTGTCCATGGTGTCTATAGTGGCAGTCTATGCAAGAACTCAGAAAGAGGCAGGAACGTATGTTTCACCTCTGTATATACTGGTTATGTTGGGCTGTATAATGACTATGTTCTCCACCGGTGGAGTAAAAGAGCTTAAATATTATGCGATTCCTATATATAATGGAGCTATAGCATTACAGGATCTGTTGGTTGGAGAACTGACTATGGTCAAGTTTGGTGTTACTGTAGGATCTCTTGCTATTGTGGCGTTTCTGATTACAACGCTAATTACTAAAGCTTTTAACAGTGAAAGGGTTATGTTTAACGCATAAAAGTATGCCCGGTGTATCTGAGCTGCTAATTTGTATAATTAATAAAGGTATATCAGAAAAGCTTTGACAAAGGCTTTCTGATATGCCTTTTTTATTTAGACATAGAATCATAGTTACATACTTTTATTTTTTTTCAATATATATTATATAGAGGCTTTACATGTGTTTCTATAATAAAACACAAATACAAATACAATAAAAACGAGGTGCAGTTTGATGCTTCCTGTAGAGAGAAACAGAATAATCAGCGAGGATTATGCCGATTTAATTATAGAATATAATGGCAATACAAGCGTTTTCGAGCAATTTCCGGATAGTACGGTGCAGATTATCAACATACAATTAGCTTTTGTTCATGTACCTGTAAGCTTTATTACTCAGGATATAGTGTACAGAATGGGATATAGTGTATTGCCAACCTGTTTTGGAATTATCAGTGAATCCAGTCTGGAAGCATCAGGTGTCTTTCAGCTTAGAAATATACCTATCTTTAACTTAAGAGGGCAAGGAATACTAATAGGAATAATAGATACGGGAGTGGACTATACCAACCCTATTTTTCAATATGCTGATAATACAACCCGAATAGTATCAATCTGGGATCAGACAATAGTGAGCGACAATCCTCCGACAGGAATGGAATATGGAACGGAATATACAAGAGAGCAGATAAATGAAGCCCTACAGAATGATAATCCTTTATCTGTTGTTCCCAGTACCGATGATATAGGGCATGGTACTATGCTCGCGGGTATCTCAGGAGGTAACGAAGTGGCTGAAAGCGGTTTTATGGGTGTTGCTTCTGACGCAGAATTCGCAGTTGTTAAGCTTAAACCGGCCAAACAATTTCTAAAGGATTTTTTTTATATTCCGGACAATGCGGTCTGCTTTCAGGAAACGGATATATTTCTTGGCGTGCAATATCTTTACGATTTATCTATAAGACTTGGAAGACCAATGGTTATATGTATAGCTTTAGGAAGCTCGCAGGGAGCACATGACGGGTTAGGAACATTAAGTACATATATATCTAATATTTCCACCACACCTCAAATTGGAGTGGTTGTGGCAGCAGGCAATGAGGGTAACAATAGGCGGCATTATAGCGGAAGGATTAATCCTACGATAGGCTATGATACGGTAGAGTTAAATGTAGGGGAAAATGAACCCGGGTTTTCTATGGAGCTTTGGGGTTCTGCACCCGACATTTATTCTATCGACATCTTATCGCCCTCAGGCGAATACATTCCAAGAATTGTAGCCGGCAGAAATGAACATAGGGTTATTTCTTTTATATTTGAAGCAACGATAATATATGTGGACTATCAGATGGTAGAATCTCAAAGCGGTGAGCAGCTTATTCTGATTCGATTTGATAATCCAAGTCAAGGAATATGGCGCTTTAATGTATATGAAAGAGGGGGTCTTAATCTGGGCTTTAATATATGGCTGCCTATGGAGGGGTTTATATCGGAAAATACGTATTTTATCCGTTCAGACCCGTATACTACCCTACTGACATTAGGAAATGCGGTATTTCCTCTTACGGTAACTGCTTACAATGATGCGGATGACAGCTTGTATTTAGATTCCAGCCGGGGTTTTACCAGAATAAACAGAATAAAGCCTGAAATCGCAGCTCCCGGTGTAAATGTAACCGGTCCTACATTAGACGGCAGCTTTGCTCCTTATACCGGAACCAGTGTTTCTGCCGCTCATGTGACAGGAATAGCCGCTCTGATATATGAATGGGGCATTGTTAGAGGTAATCTGCCTTTAATGAGTACGGTAGAATTAAAAAATTTAATTATAAGGGGAGCAAAAAGGGATATAAATCTGATATATCCAAATCGGGATTGGGGTTATGGAATTCTTGATGTATTTAATGTATTTGATGCCCTAAGAGGCGGTATTGGTATATGAGGCAATGAAAGGAGTATGTTATGTCAGGAGAGGATAGAGAGAGGATTATTAGCGATGAGTATTTTGATCTGATTATTGAATATAAATCCAATCCTCATCTTATAGAAATTTTAGATAGTAATTCTACTGTCAGGATAATGGATGAGAACTTTGCAATCCTTCATATGCCGATTGAGCAATTGCCGGAGATGGAAGCCAACATACTATATGCACAGCTTCCACTTTTGTTTGGCTTGACCGATGAGGCGAGCCTGGATGCGTCAGGGGTTTTTAATGTCAGACGCACTGCAGCATTTAATTTAAGAGGAGAAGGCGTAATAATTGCTGTCATTGATACAGGTATTGATTATACCAATCCGGTATTTCGTAAGCCTGACGGAACCACAAAAATAATATCTATATGGGATCAGTCAATTAATACCGGACCTTCACCGGAGGATGCAGGTTTCGGTACAATTTATCTCTCTGAACAGATAAATCAGGCTCTGCTTGCAGAGAATCCGTTATCTGTTGTACCAAGCACGGATGATAACGGTCATGGAACGATGCTGGCTGGTATAGCTGCAGGAAATGATGTAGAGGAAGAAGGCTTCTATGGAGTGGCTCCTGATGCCGAATTGATAATAGTCAAGCTTAGACAGGCTAAACAGGGAAACAGAGAGTATTTTATGATACCTGAAACAAGCATATGCTTTCAGGAGAATCATATTATGTGGGCACTTAAGTATTGCAGCGATGTTGCCAGACAGCTTAACAGACCTTTGGTTATATGTCTTGGAATAGGCAGCTCACAGGGAGGTCATACAGGTCGTTCACCTATAAGTATAGCAACTAATAATATTGCTGATCTTCCTAATACCGGAGTTGTAATATCTGTAGGGAATGAAGGTAATCTGGGCAGACATTATTTTGGAGTCATTGACCCGGATATAGGAAGCAATACGGTTGAGCTTATAGTGGGTGAAGATGATAAAGGCTTTTCTTTGGAACTGTGGGGGAATCCTCCCGGTATATACTCGATAGATATATTATCGCCCGAAGGAGAGTATATTCCCAGAATTCATCCTGCCTTAAGAGTAAGAAGGACAATTACTTTTATATTTGAAAACACCCGGATATTTATTGATTATCAATTAATTGAATCTCAAACCGGAAATCAGCTGATTTTAATGCGATTTGAAAATGCAACACCGGGATTATGGAGCTTTAATGTATATGGACACGGAGATATGGCTACCGGATTTCATATGTGGCTGCCTATGGGAGATTTCATATCAACAGATACATATTTTATTCAGCCGAACATCTTTACAACAATCTTATCTCCGGCGAGTGCTTTGATTCCGATATCAGTTACTACATACAATCCACTTAATAATAATCTGTATGTCAATTCGAGCAGGGGCTTTACCCATGATGATACCATTAAGCCGGAGATAGCGGCCCCCGGAGTAAATTACCTTGCACCCACATTAAATCACACCTTTGGGACTTTTACAGGTACATCAGTATCTGCTGCCCATACGGCAGGTGTCGTTGCTATGATGCTGGAGTGGGGAACGGTTAGAGGTAATGATCCCGGAATGGATACCAGTGCTATAAAGAATCAATTAATTCGGGGAGCCAGAAGAAGACAGAACATTGTATATCCTAACAGGGATTGGGGTTATGGAATTATGGATATATTTAATGTCTTCGAAAATATGAGAGCCGGCATTACAAGATAAAAATAAAATAATATAAAATATGAGTATCAAATGTATAAACTTTCCCAATTTACAAACAATATTAGTGGACGTTATCTTAGTAGCAATTAACTTAAAAATTATTAATCATAAGATGGAGGAAGATATATATGAAAGCTACCGGTATTGTAAGAAGAATAGATGATCTTGGTCGTGTAGTTGTACCAAAAGAAATAAGACGTACATTGAGAATTCGTGAAGGAGATCCCTTGGAGATATTTACAGACAGAGAGGGAGAAATTATTTTAAAAAAATACTCTCCAATAGGTGAACTCAGTCAATTTGCAAAGCAATATGCAGAGTCTTTAGCACAAACCATAGGACAAATAGTTGCTATTACAGACAAGGATCAATTTATAACAGCAGCAGGTTCTACAAAAAAGGAGCTGTTATCAAAAAGCATAAGTCGAGAACTGGAAAATCTTATTAATGAGAGAGAGAGTCTTATTGCATCAAATGACGATAAAAATTATATAAAAATTACAAATGAGGATGACAGTGAATTTACTTATCAGGTAATAAGCCCAATAATAAGTGAGGGCGATGCTATAGGATCGGTGATTATTCTGACGAAGGATCCAAAGGTAAAATTCGGAGATACTGAAATTAAGCTTGCCGCTACTGCAGCAGTATTTTTGGGTAGGCAGATGGAAACATGAAGACGTACAAACTCAGCATGCACTAATACGTTTATATGAAAAATTTATGAAGAATAACAAAACATGAAATTGCTATCAAGTGAAAGAACCCGGTTCTTTCACTTATTTATATAGTGTGGTATACTTTACATATATAATACGGTTCGGCAAGCAAAGATTATGTTTAAAACTGATCAGCTGATAAAGAAACGGAGAAAAGTATGGACAAGACCTATAGCTTTGATGATTTTATGGATATTGTAAGAAGATTAAGAAGCAAGGACGGCTGTCCCTGGGACAGGGAACAGACACATGAAAGCTTAAAGCAGTGTTTGCTGGAGGAGTGCTATGAGGTAATTGATGCCATAGATAATAAGGACATTAAGAATCTGTGTGAAGAGTTGGGTGATATTTTGCTCCAAGTGGCAATGCACAGTGTAATTGCTGAGGAAGAAAATGCGTTTACTGTCTCAGATGTTATATCAGAGGAAAGTAAAAAGATGATACGCAGACATCCGCACGTGTTTGGTGATTTGGAGGTTAAATCTTCTGATGAGGTATTAAAGAATTGGGATGCAATTAAGGATCTTGAGAAGGAGGATATAAGTCCTAAGCAAGAGCTTGATAAGATACCCAAAGCTCTGCCTGCTAATATCAGAGCAGAGAAGGTTATGAAAAAAGCTGTTAAATACGGGTTGGATCTTGGCAGCAGCCAACATGTGATGAAGGAAATAGCAAAGAGACTTGATAAGATCAATATGGCCATAGAAAACGGTGAAAATCACCTGATTTTTAATGAATTTGGATGGCTGGTATTTCATATTATTAAATTATCGCTGATTTTACAGATAAATGCAGAAAATTCCTTGACAAATGCTACTAATGAGTTTATAAATAGACTTATAGATGTCCTTTTTCTTAATAAGGAAAATGGCTATAATCTATGCGATATCACCTCAGCGGAGCATGAAGCTTTGTGGCGGTGAAAAATAAATAAATACTTTAGAGGAGGATCGAATCCATGAACAAAGCAGAATTAGTTGCAGCAATTGCAGAAAAAACCCAATTCTCAAAAAAAGATTCAGAAAAGGCATTGAAGGCTTTTATCGATGTAGTAACAGAGGAATTAAAAAGAGGCGGTAAGGTACAATTAGTAGGCTTCGGTACATTCGATGTTGTTGACAGACCCGCTAGAACCGGAAGAAATCCTTTGACAAACAAGCCTATGAAGATTGCTGCTTCTAAGGCACCTAAATTCAAAGCAGGTAAGGCTTTAAAGGACATTATTAACGCATAGCTGGCATTAATTAATTGACGTAAAGAGGCTGTTTTAAATTCCGTATCTCTTAGGGGGTGTAGGGCATTTAAAACAGCCTTTTATCAAGTATATATATTTTACGAGTTGGGCTTTAAATTTAAAGAAAGGCATGATAAATAAATGAGACTGGATAAATTTTTAAAAATTTCAAGACTTATTAAGAGAAGGACCATAGCAAACGAGGCATGCAATGCGGGACGTGTTATGATTAACGGTAAAACTGCCAAGGCCGGATCGGAGGTCAAAGTAGGCGATATAATTGAGATAGGATTTGGCAGTAAGTCGGTTAAGGTAGAAGTCCTTGATATACAGGAAAACGTCAGAAAGGATGAAGCAAAAGAATTAATTAAGTATCTTTAATCCGTCATTAAGAGAACAGCCGTCTCATATACTTAAAAAGATAAGCCTTGATTATTTTAGCAAGGCTGTCAGGATTATAGTATATGATGAGGAGGCTTTACCATGGATGAAAGACAACAGTTTTTAAAAGGACATAAATTAAATATTAATGCAAGAAAAACCGCATCAATTACCGGTGTCAATGATGTGTTATCCTTTGATGCGGGTGAAGTGCTGTTACAGACAGAGCAAGGTATTTTGATGATTAGAGGCAGTGAATTGCACGTAAACCGTCTGACACTTGAAAAGGGAGAAGTAGATATTGACGGACGGATTGACAGCCTGACATATTCTGATGCTGCAAATCATGGCAAAACAGGAGAGTCTTTATTCGGCAGGCTTTTTAAATAGGGGGTCTGCATGAATCAGGGAATCACCGTTGAACTGCATTTTTTCATAGTATCTGTATTATGGGGAGCATTAGTACTTCTGGCTTATGATCAGCTTAGGATAATAAGGAGAATTATTCGGCACAACATACTCTTTGTAGCTATACAGGATTTGATTTTCTGGGTAATGGCCAGCGTGTTTATATTTGCAATGATTTATGTTGAGAACAGCGGAACCATACGTGGTTTTTCCGTTATGGGTATGGCAATAGGTATGGTTGTGTATCATTTCGTTTTAAGTGACCGGATTGTAAAGACCGTAAGCCGCATTATTCTTTTGCTGCTGTACCCGATTAATCTTGCGATTAGTTATATATGTAAAGCATTAAGATTCCTAGGAAGCAAAGTAAAATTACTTAATAATAAGATATTAAACCGATTGAAAAAGTGGACAAAATCATTTAAAATATTATTAATTAACCGTAAAGGCAGGAAAAGGTTAAAGTCAAAAACCAAAAATCGTAAAGCAAGAGCGAATAAAAAGAGGATTAAGGATTTATAATTGAGGAGTGGCAATATGGGAAGAAGGAATAAAAAAGGGACAGGCACCGGAATAATTGTTTTTGTCGTTCTATGTATTTTTGGTATTGTTGCTTTCGGAAAAATCAGGCTTGAGGAAAAAAAGAAAGATCTTGATAATACGATTAAGAAACTTGAAAGTCAAATCAATGACGAGAAAGAAAGGGCATTAGACATTAAGAATCTTGAAGCCTATGTTCAGACTAAAAAGTATATTGAACAAATAGCAAGAGAAAAGCTGGGTTTGGTGTATGATTATGAAATAATATTCAAAGAAGAAAGTAGTGACTGAAATCAGCTTATCAAATAACTGCAATTTACTAAGTGTCGGGATTTTTTGATAAATAATTTTTTACCATTGACATTTGATTATAAAGCAGATATAATAATTTTCATGTCGTGACTTTGGCGAAGTAGCTCAGTTGGCGAGAGCATGCGGTTCATACCCGCAGTGTCGGCGGTTCAAATCCGTCCTTCGCTATTTTTTTATGCCTAAAAAGAAGATTTGATGGTTGGTGGTTGATGGTTCGAGGCGTTATATTAGAGGTCTGGAGCTCTTGGCAAAAACGATAAAAAGTGCGAGGGAACACACAGGTATTACCTCACACACCGGTATAAGTACACACCTTAATTTGTATGTCTTATACGGACCAAGGTCCGTAACGATCATACAAATTAAGGTGTGTATTCTTATAACGGTGCATTACGGTAATACCTATGCATTCCCCCGCACTTAGTATACTTTAATCTATTCCTTATTTTTTTAGGCATCTGTGGATGGGTGTCTATTATTAATTTCCGGGAAGGGGATTCTTAGTTTCTTAAAGAGGTTGAGGTTCCTACAATCGATATTATCAGTGTTTTGATGGATTTATTGTCAATAAGTTTTTTTATGGCGGTTTTTAATTTTGACAAACATTTTATTTTGCTGTGCCTATAATAAAGCGGCATACTATTTCAGCTGTTGAGAACAAAAAGGAGCGAGGCAAAATGAAAGGTAATATTAAAAAAGCTGTTATGATTTTTGTTATAGGATTTGCAACCGCCAGGGCAACTTTTTTAGGCATCAGTCCGCTTGCTATTGGATTTTTTGCAGCGGCATACATGGAAAAGGTTAGTCCGGGATTACTTTTTATAACTATTCTGGCGGGGATAGGATCAGTTATGCCGCCAACTATGGTGTTAAAATACCTGCTTACCATGATTAGTGCTATTATATTATTGGAATCACCTTTAATTAAGAAAAAGGAGCTGCCAACAAAAATCTACTTCTATATACCTGCCATATCTTTAGGAATATACGCAATGATGGAGGCGGCCGCTAACGGATGGAATATGGATTTTATTATTATGGCTTTAATGGAAGCTATTATTGCTTATGTATCAGGATTAATATTCAGTATAGGAATAGGCTTTATTGCAAAGCAGCCAAAAGGTACAAAAATGACCAATGAGGAAATGATTAGCCTGAGCGTAATGATCTCGCTGCTCATCTACGGAATACCAAATATAAATAATCCTTACATAGCTCCAATAGAGACGGCAGTTTATTTTGTGATAATGCTTATTACATATAAGTATGGTGCGGGTCAGGGAGCAGTTACAGGGGCGGTGTCCGGCATTACTTTAAGTCTTCGGGGAGCATCTCTTAACGGTATAGGTTGGCTTACTATGATGGGAATAGTTCCGGCATTGTTTCGTAGTCTGGGAAGAATTCCAACTGCTGCGGTTTTTACAATGACGGTTGCTATTATTAGCATAATCTATGAGGATGTCGGATTATCAGTTAAAGAAATAGGAGCATTAAGCTCTGCTCTATTATTATTCACATTGCTGCCAAAAAGTATTGTTTATAGAGTTGAACAGGACAGGGATGGAGCAGGACAGAATCTTTTGACGTTAGACAACTTGAAGAAACTGACTAATACAAGAATGAGGATTTTTTCAGAATCGTTTTTAAAATTATCCAAAATTTTAGAAACCATTACTGAAAGACAGATGAGGCTTAGACAAAAGGAAATTGATTTAATCTTTGAGGATATATCTGAAAGACTATGTAAAAATTGCAGAAACTGCACTTTCTGCTGGGAAAAGCATTTTAAGGAAGCGTATAAGGCTACATGTGATTTGTTTGAGACCGCAGAGAAAAAAGGATATATTGAGACTAATGATGTTCCGGCATATTTTATGGAACACTGTATTTGCTCAGATGAGCTTGTACTGGAAACCAACAGAGGATTTGAGATTGCCAAACTGAATAATATATGGGGTAACAGACTGGCTGAAAGCAGAGAAGTGATTGCAGGACAGCTTAAAGAGGTTTCATCGGCCATTCATTCGCTAACCGGTGATATTTACGGTGCGGCAAGGGTTATGAGAAGCGAAGAGAATAAGATAATAAGAAGATTAAGAGCACATCATATTGATGTGAAAAGTATCACTGTACTGGAGAGAACTGATAAGAGAAGGGAGATTGTATTAAGTGCCGCTGTAGGAAGAAGACGGTGTATTACAACTAAGGAAGCAGCATCTTGGATTTCAGAAGTATTAGGGGTCAGGTTCGTAGTCTCAGCTGCTTCAAAGTCAGTATTTTCCAAGAATTATGAAGAATATATATTTTTTGAGGACACTAAATTTAAGGTTCTGACAGGTGTGGCAAGGGCTATGAAGAATAATATATCGGGAGATAATTTTTCTATAATGAAGCTGGAAAGCGGAGAAGAGGTTATAGCTCTTGCCGATGGTATGGGTACAGGAAAGGAAGCGGCAGATGAAAGCGAGACCGTATTGGCACTGCTTGAGCAGCTTTTGGAGGCCGGGTTTAAAACTGAGACTGCCATTAGGCTTATCAATTCAAATCTTGTTCTTAAGGCAGATAAGCAGACATTTTCGACCATAGATATCGGAACCATTAATCTTTGTACCGGTATGTGTGAATTTGTAAAGATTGGAGCGGCATCCACATTCATAAAACGAGATAATTGGGTAGAAACTATCAGTTCTACGACTCTTCCCATAGGCATGTTCAAATCGGTGGATTATGATTCTGTAACAAAGAAGCTGTATGAAGGGGATATAATAATTATGGTTACGGACGGAGTTCTTGACTGCCTGCAGACAGTGGATAAGGAGATATATATGGAGAAGGTTATTATGGACATAAAGAGTAATAATCCGCAGGAGATAGCCAATCGTATCTTAGACCATTCATTATCACAAAGAAATTATGTTCCCATGGATGATATGACTATTATTACGGCCGGAATTTGGCTAAAATAGGGTTAGGGGAGAAAATAGCATTGAAATTTCATATAGAAAGGATTAGAATACTATTGATACAGTGAACCGACAATTTACTGCCGAATAAGGATATCATGTTAAAAAAAGTATCTGACTATATTAATTCCCATAACCTAATAGAAAATGGAGACAGAATCCTCGTTGGTGTATCCGGCGGGGCAGATTCGGTATGCCTTTTGCATATACTATCTACTCTGTATCAAGATTCTGACGTGGATTTTTTTGTGGTGCATGTACATCACGGCATCAGGAATGAGGAGGCAGACAGGGACGAGGCTTTTGTAAAGTCATTATGTGAAGGCTTAAAACTTCCGTATTGTGCTTATCATTTTGATGTTATTTCTCTGGCCGGGCATGAAGGACTCTCTGAGGAGGAGGCCGGACGAAGGGTTCGCTATAAGGCTTTTACGGATGCTTCTGACAGATTTGGGTGCAATAAGGTGGCTGTTGCACATAATAAGAACGATAATGCAGAGACATTTTTGCTTAATTTGTTCAGAGGAAGTGCGGTTAAAGGATTGACCGGTATGGACTCTATTATTAATATGAATACGGATGCCGGCAGTATTGTTGTTATTCGACCGCTTCTGCCTATTACCCGGGAAGAGATTGAAGCATATATTAAAAAAAACGGGTTGAAGTATCAGGAGGATTCTACAAACCTTAGCGATATATATACAAGAAATAAAATTAGAAATCAGGTGCTGGGATTCGTTAAGGAGCACATAAATTCCAATGTCATAGAGCACATTACTAATGCAGCCGGTCATATTGAGGAGGCATACAGTTTCATTGATAAATATATTAATGAAAGATATGAAGCCATAGTAAGCGATCATGACGGATTCTATGAATACGATCACCGTAATCTGAGGAAGGAAGACATCGTTATTAGGAAGGGTATAGTAAGAAAAATACTCGGCAATCTTGCGGGGAGTTTAAAGGATATCGAATCTAAGCATGTGGACAATGTATTATCGCTTGGCAAGATGCAGGTAGGTAAAATGATTAACCTTCCCTATGGAATGATTGCACAGAAGGAATATGACAGGGTAAGTATATACATTCCATTAGAAGGTGAGAAGAAGCATTTACATCGTGAGCCGGGTGAGTCTGTGGAAATATCAGTTCCCGGAAGAACAGAACTTAAGCAATACGGAATATATATTGAGACAGAGGTCTTTGATCACGAAAAGAACAAAGCATTTCCTGAAAACAGTTGTGTGAAGTGGTTTGATTATGATAAAATAGAGAATACTCTTATACTTAGAACAAGAAAACCCGGAGATTACCTGCAGATAGACAGTCAGGGAGGAAATAAAAAGCTTAAGGACTATTTTATTGATGAAAAAATTCCTAAGGATAAACGGGATGAGATATTTCTTGTTGCCGATGGAAGTCATATTCTTTGGATAATAGGATATGGCAATCGAATAAGTGAAAAGTATAAGATAACTGAGACTACAAAGAAAATACTATCTATGATTTTTATTAATTCAAAGGAGAAGGAAGATGATAGATAATATAAGAGTCTTAATATCAGAAGAGCAGATTAAAGAGAGAATAGATGAGTTGGCGAAACAGATTAGTAAGGACTATGAAGGTAAAAGTGTACATCTTGTGTGTATTTTGAAGGGAAGTGTATTTTTTAGCTGTGATTTGGCAAAAAGAATTACTGTACCTGTTACTATGGACTTTATGTCAGTCTCCAGCTATGGAGATGAGAAGGTAAGTTCAGGAAGAGTAAGGATTGTTAAGGATCTGGACGAATCTATACAGGATAAGGATGTGCTTATTATAGAGGATATTATTGATTCGGGCAGAACGCTTGCATATTTAAAAGAGCTTTTAAGCAGCAGAATGCCCGAGAGCCTTAATATCTGTACTCTGCTCGACAAGCCTGAGAGAAGAGTCGTAGAGGTCGATGTAAAATACGTCGGATTCGAGATACCTGATGAATTCGTGGTGGGATATGGCTTGGATTATCAGCAGAAATATAGAAATCTACCTTATATTGGGGTAGTGTAAAATATTTAGTAGGAGGTCGTTTAGTGAGAAAGCAAATAAAGGGATACGGTTTTTACTTAATTATTCTGGCCATAATTTTTATTACGGTTTTCCTGTCCGACAGTTTGGAGATTAATAATCAGAATGCATATAACCGTGCCCGTTTCGATGAGGATTTGGAAGCGGGTAGGGTTAGTTATGTTGATATATATCCTAATGTAGAGGTACCAACAGGTGAAGTCAGGGTATTATTTAATGACAGAGAGGCAAGGAAAAGCTTCCATGCTTCAGATGTTGGGGAAGTAGAGATGCTATTAAAGGATGCAGGTGTAGATTATACAAGGCATGGTATAACCAAACCAAATTGGTTCTTATCCAATGTCCTGCCGTATATTCTAATGTTTATTGTAGTAATAGCATTGTTCTCATTCTTATCAAATCAAACCTCTGTGGGTGGTGGAAACAGCAAGGTTATGAATTTTGGAAAGAGCCGGGCAAAGCTAAGTACAGAGGATAGTAAGAAAACCACCTTTAAGAATGTTGCAGGACTTGATGAAGAAAAGGATGAGCTTAAGGAAATAGTTGACTTTTTAAAATCTCCTAAGAAATATATTCAGGTGGGAGCCAGAATCCCAAAGGGAGTTCTGCTGGTTGGACCTCCCGGAACAGGAAAGACTCTGCTTGCAAAGGCAGTGGCAGGTGAAGCCGGAGTGCCGTTTTTCTCCATATCAGGTTCTGATTTTGTCGAGATGTTTGTAGGTGTCGGAGCATCCAGAGTAAGAGATTTATTTGAGGATGCCAAGAAAAATTCACCTTGTATTGTATTTATAGATGAGATTGATGCAGTAGCAAGGCGAAGAGGCACAGGACTTGGCGGCGGTCATGACGAAAGAGAGCAGACCTTAAACCAATTGCTTGTAGAGATGGATGGATTTGGAGTAAATGAGGGAATTATCGTTATGGCTGCAACTAACAGGGTGGATATATTGGATCCTGCGATACTGCGACCGGGTCGCTTTGACAGAAAAGTTTCTGTGGGACGTCCTGATGTTAAAGGTAGAGAAGAAATTCTTCGTGTGCATTCCAAAGGAAAACCTTTAGGTGACGATGTGGACTTAAAGCAGATTGCTCAGACCACTGCCGGATTTACAGGAGCTGACCTTGAGAATCTTATGAATGAGTCCGCTATCGGAGCAGCAAGGGAGAATAGAAGCTTTATTAACAGTGAGGATATCAAGAAAGCATTTATCAAGGTGGGTATAGGAACGGAGAAAAAAAGCAAGGTTATCAGTGATAAAGAAAAGCGTATTACGGCGTATCATGAAGCCGGACATGCAATACTTTTCCATGTTCTGCCTGATGTAGGACCGGTATACACAGTTTCAATCATTCCGACAGGAGTTGGAGCAGCGGGCTTTACAATGCCTCTTCCTGAAAAGGATGAAATGTTCAATACCAGAGGACAAATGCTTCAGGAGATTACAGTGCTTCTGGGAGGCAGAGCTGCTGAAGAGCTGGTGCTTGAGGATATTACAACAGGAGCCTCGCATGACATCAAGGTGGCTACAAAAAAAGCGAGAGCGATGATAACCCGTTATGGTTTCTCTGATGAGATTGGAATGGTTAATTACGAACAGGATGAGGATGAGGTCTTTATCGGAAGAGACTGGGGACATATCAGAAACTACAGTGATAATGTGGCTAATAAAATCGATGAGGAAGTAAGGAATATTATTAATGATTGCTATGAGAACGCAAAAAAAATTCTCACCGAGAACAGAGATAAACTTGATGCTTGTGTAGACTTGTTATTAGAAAAAGAACGCATAACCAGAGAAGAATTTGAAGTGCTATTTGAACCTCAGAATCAAGAACCTTTGTAGAAAATGACGAAAAACAGCCTTAAATTTTGTAAAGTTTGTGCAGACTTGTATTAGTTTATATGGTATACTAAGTATGTAAACCCCAATACATTATATAGTTTTTTGCTACACCCCCCATAAGTAACAAAATACCTTCTCCGAAAAAGGACAGCTTCGACTGTCCTTTTTACGTTATTTACAAACCGTTATTTACAAACAAATGTATATTATGGTATATGAATATTAAAAAGATAATTCAAAAATATGTGAGCATATTAAACTAATAACATAAAACTACTTAACTTTTTACATTAGAAAGCAGAAAGGAAAGACTATGCTTTTACGAAGTAATAATGTGCTCAAATATATTCTGTTGTTTTTAATCGGCGGATTTGCTTATGGTGGGATTGAGATAATATTCAGAGGATATTCACATATATCCATGCTGGCAGCAGGTGGAATCTGCTTTATACTTATAGGATTAATAAATGAAGTACAATCAGGCGAGATTGCATTAATTAAGCAAATGATAATATCAGCTGTTATAATAACCACAGTGGAACTAATCACAGGATTAATAGTTAATATATGGCTTAACCTTAATGTATGGGATTATTCTGATTATCCGTATAATCTTATGGGACAGATATGCATCTACTATACTGTTATATGGTTTTTATTATCCCCCTTGGCAATATTTATGGATGATTATATACGCTACTTTATTATGGGAGAAAAAAAACCACGCTATAAAATTATTTAAAAAATCGAAGGTTTTCAAGCTAAATCCGCAAATTTATGATATAATGTCCGCGAATAAGCAGATTAGTCCATGTTAAACAACGCATTTATATGACATGATTTTATGTCATATAAATGGGATGTTTAACATGGATAAGTGCAACGCGAGCGAAAAATGCACGGCATTTTGAGCTCCTAATCTGCTTATTAAGCAGGATTAGTCCATTTGGTTATAATATAATACAAAGGAACGACAGCCATGAAAATCTTATTAGTAGCCATAGACGCCAAATATATTCATACAAACCTTGCTGTTCACAGCCTAAGGTCTTATTCAGACGGATACAGGGATAGTATTTTTATTTCTCAGTATTCGATAAATCATACTAAAGAGGAAATTTTACGCGGAATATATCTTCATAAGGCAGATATTGTGGCATTTTCATGCTATATATGGAATATAGCTATGATATTACGGATTATTGAAAGTCTGAAAAAGGTACAACCTCAGGTTAAGATATGGTTCGGAGGTCCTGAAGTATCCTATAATGTCAGAGAATACCTGTTAAAATATAAGGAACTTGATGGTATAGTAATTGGAGAGGGTGAGAAGACATTTTATGAGCTTGTTGAGTATTATCAAAGAGATGGTAAGGAGCTTGATAATATTAATGGTATTGCATTTAAAGACAGTGCAAGAAAGGATCAGGAAGCCCATAAGAAAGATGGGGAGGTTATACAGACACCGCCACGAAGGTTAATGCCGCTAAATGATATCCCTTTTGCTTACCCCGATATAGATACCCATAGGAATAAGATTATATATTATGAAAGCAGTCGCGGATGTCCGTATTCATGCAGTTATTGTCTATCCTCTGCTCAAAGAGGTGTAAGGTATCGCAGTTTGGATCTTGTGAAATCAGAGCTTAAGATTTTTTTAGAACATAAGATACCTCAGATTAAATTTGTTGACAGAACTTTTAACTGCAATAAAGAGCGTGCCATGGAAATTTGGAAGTTTATTAAGGAGCATGATAATGGCATAACTAATTTTCATTTTGAGATTACGGCAGATTTATTAAGTAATGAGGAGTTAGAAATCTTAGACAGCTTAAGACCGGGACTCATTCAATTTGAAATCGGAGTACAGACAACCAATCCCGATACAATGAAGGTTATCAGGAGAAAGGTGGATTTTAACAGACTGTCTGCTAATGTGAAGCACATAAGAAATTCACATAACATCCATCAGCATCTGGACCTGATTGCAGGACTTCCGCTTGAGGATTATTCTTCATTTGAAAAATCCTTTAAGGATGTTTATCAGCTAAAGCCTGACCAGCTTCAGCTTGGATTTTTAAAGGTTCTTAAGGGTTCTGCAATTGAGAGCGAATGTAAGGACTATGGGATTGTTTATAACAGTGAACCTCCTTATGAGGTTTTATATACGAAGCACCTTACCTATGATGAGATAATAGAGCTTAAGGGCATTAGCGATATGGTAGAGATTTATTATAACAGCGGCCAGTTTGTGTATTCCATGGAGTATCTTGAGCACTTTTTTGATACTCCTATGAAGCTGTATGCTTCACTATACCATTATTACAATGAGAACGGGCTTTACGAATTATCACATTCAAGAATTAAGCGATATGAAATCCTGTTGGAATTTTATAAGGATATTATGAATGATAAGACCAAAGATGATGAATATAATAATGAAATGCTTATAAATGATGCTAAAGAAAGACTTGCGGTATTTAAAGAAATACTTGTTTTTGATATTTGCTTGAGAGAGGCATTGAAAAACAGACCGGATTATTCCGGAACTCCTATTCCTTATCATAAATTCAAACAAATAAGTGAAAACCATAAGATTAAGGGATCAAGGATACATCTTGAGAAATTTGATTTTGACGTTATGAAATCGGCAAGGCAGGGTAAAGCCATAAAGGGTGAATGTATTATTTTATTTGATTATGATAACAGGGATCCAATAACAAAGTCAGCAAATATCAAAGTTATTAAAGAAGAATAGAGGGATATCATATGGCCGGTACCGGAATATCCAAAAAAGAAAAAGTAAGAATACAAAACATAATATCTTCTCTTAACAGAGTATATGGTACAGAGGGTAGATGCTTTTTAAATTATGAAACGCCTTGGCAGCTGCTGATTGCAACTATTCTAAGTGCTCAATGTACGGACGAAAGAGTTAATCAGGTTACAGATAAGCTATTTAAAAAATATACCCGCCTTGAGGATTTTGCATACGCAGATATTAGAGAGTTAGAGAGGGATATTCATTCCACAGGTTTTTATAGAAATAAAGCAAAGAATATTATTGCTTGTGCACATAGGCTTTTGACCGAGTATAACGGGATTGTTCCGAAAGAGATAGAGGAATTAACAAGTCTTGCCGGGGTAGGGAGAAAAACCGCGAATGTTATAAGAGGAAATATTTATAATGAGCCCAGCATAGTTGTGGATACACATGTAAAAAGGGTTTCTAATCGCCTAGGGCTTACTAAGGAAGAAGATCCGGTTAAGATAGAATTCGAATTAATGAAAAAGCTCCCCAGAGAACAGTGGATACCATACAACATTCAGATCATAACTCATGGAAGAAGTATCTGTAATGCAAGAAATCCAAAGTGTGAGCAATGCTTTTTAAGAGAATACTGTACATATGGTATGAAGATATATGGGGCTAAGAATAAATAATGAGAAATTGTCCTTGAATGATATGATGAAATAATTTAAAATATTAATCATAATTAACCATGTTTCCAAATGTTTACAGACGGAAAATCACCTGATTATATCCTAAGCTCTATGCTTTTGTATTTTTCTTAATAGAGCTTCTTTATCCCGAATAGGGGTAGAGTTGATTTTATCAATCAATAGGTCGATTTTATTATAAAAACCTAATTCAGAATAGATTTTTGCCAGCAGTTCAAAGGTTTTGTGGGCATCTGAATTGCAGTCTAAAGCTGCTTCAAGAACAGACAGAGCATCATTATGACAGCCGTTTATGTATAAACGTTCGCCCCATTTATTTAGTGTTGCAATCAGAACCGTATAATTATTGTCATATTCAGAAAGTAATTTTAAATTTGATACACCATATTTTAATTTTAAATCTGTGTTAGAAAAACCATTTAAATTGAGTATTTTTTTATTAGAATGTGAGAGAATAGTATCACGGTATGAATTTATTGTGGGATCAGGATGATTGTCCATAGGTAGTTTTTCTATTGGGACAGATATATAATCTAAGCCGGAGATATCAGCTTTTCGTGTCGTGTTTGCCAAGGATTCCTTATTCCAGAATTCGTCTCTGCTTTTATTTGTAAGCTTATTGCTCTTACCTATCTCATAGTTAAGCCATAGGGCGAAGATAATTAACAGGCATATACAGATAAAATTAACCATAGGTTATTCACAGCCTTTCGGAATCTATATAAACATTAAAAAAGAGGAAGGTTTCAACCAACGTGCGAAAATATGTACAGGAGCGAGGTGATATTGTGTTAAATTGGCATAATAAGAGAACCAGAAAAATAATATCTACCATAATAATAATTCTTCTTGTTATTTCAATGACTTTACCGATGATACTTAGTATATTTAAATAATATACATAACTCAATAAGAATTGTCAATTGAGTAAGATTTTCTTGATTCTTCCTGAGTTTGTGTTAAAATAGGAAGAAATCATAAAAACACCGGGAAAATCATGTATCAATATTGTTATTCTTAGGAGGGAGGTTTATATGGAAAAGCGCGTGACTTATTTTTACGCGGTTATAGTATTAACCATTTCCTTGGTGGTATTTGGGAACGCCTCTTGTGCATATGCAGCTGAAAACAATAGGATAACTAAGGGTGTTTTTATTGATGGAGTTGATGTTGGCGGTTTAACTGTTAAAGAAGCCGAAGAAAAAATTGAAAATTATGTACGTGAACTTCGGGATAGAGAGATATCAATACAAGTATATAATAATATGGTTACTGCCAAGATTGGAGACCTAGGGTATTCATATAAGACAAGAAATGTCATTGAACAGGCGCTTAAGCTTGGAACAACAGGAAACCTTATCAGAAGGTATAAGGATTTAAAGGATATTGAACATGACGGGATTAATTATTCTCTGAAATATACGCTGGATGAAAACCTTGTCAGAGAATTAGTGTCAACCAAGGTGACAGAATTCAATATAGAACCGGTAAATGCTACCGTAGCAAGAATAAATGGGGAAATGGTCTACACAGACCATGTACCGGGCAAAAAGGTAAATGTTGATGCGACTGTATCAAGCATCATTGATACGATATCAAATGCATGGGATAAAAACAACATTATTTTAGATGCTTATATGGAGGATGTTGCTCCTATCTATACAATAGAGATTGTGGAAAAGTGCAATACGCTTTTAGGCAGCTTTAGTACAGAGTATGCGGATTCTGCCGAGGGGCGTGCGGCAAATCTTGCTAATGGAGCCAGACTTATTAATAATACAGTTGTTTATCCGGGAGAAGTTTTTTCCGGTTACGAACATTTGGCCCCATTTAACAGTAAGAACGGATATTATAAAGCAGGGGCATATAAGGAAGGAAAGGTCATTGACAGTGTTGGCGGAGGTGCTTGTCAAGTTACCACGACATTATATAATGCGGTATTGGAAGCTGAATTGGAGGTCGTTGAGCGACATGCCCATTCAATGACAATAAGCTATGTGGATTTATCCAGGGATGCAGCCATAGCCGGAACTTATAAAGATTTAAAATTTAAGAATAATACGGATGTTCCCATACTGATTCAAGCTTATACGAAGGGACGGAGAATTACTTTCAATATATGGGGGCATGAAACCAGAGACACAAACAGCAGAAAAATAGTATTTGAGACCAGAGTGTTATCTGAGACACCTCCACCTCCCGATGTTATTTATGAGGATCCATCAAAACCGGTGACCTACAAGAAGGTGACTCAGTCAGCTCACACCGGTTATAGGGCGGAGCTTTATAAAATAGTTTATGAAAATGGTGTTGAAGTCAGCAGAACACTTATAAATAAAAGCAGTTATAATCCTGCTCCAAGGTATATTACGGTAGGAACTAAAGAAGTTGAAAAAGTTCCCGATAATCCTGAGGGAGCGGATAGTGATGACAATAATGATCAGGAATGGGATTCTGATTTTGATAATAATCAGGAGGAGCAAGACACACAGAATAATACAGACAATCAGAATGAACAGCTTCAGGATGACGTCTATTGGGATTCTGATTGGGATGAGGAAGGTCTTGAGGATGAATAAAACAGCAGGATTAGGAGGTATCTTATGAAGATTGGAAAGATACCCGAGGTGGTTTTGAAAAGGTCTGTTTTAAAACAGATTAAGCATAGAAGAGAAGAAGTGCTGGTAGGCCCTGCCATAGGAGAGGACTGCAGCATAATTGATCTTAACGGTGACGAAGTAATTGTAATGTCCACAGATCCCATCACGGGAACGGTTAAGGACATCGGAACCCTTGCGATTCATATAACTGCTAATGATATAGCTTCCAGTGGTGCTGATGTTATTGGCGTAATGCTTTCGGTATTACTGCCTGAAAACACGACAGAAGCTGAGCTAAGGAATATGATGCATGATGTTGACAAGGTTTGTGAACAGTTGGGTATCGAGGTTCTTGGCGGACATACAGAGGTAACCAAGACGGTGTGTCAGCCGATTGTTACCGTAACCGGTATTGGAAAGATGAAGAAATCAGATATGATTAAGACATCAGGAGCAAGACCCGGTCAGGAAATTGTTATGACTAAATGGGCGGGCTTGGAAGGAACAGCTATAATAGCAAAAGAGAAAGAGAAAGAGCTGCTTTCCAAGTATCCTGCAGATTTTATCAAAGAAGCACAAAAAATGATTGATTACATATCTGTGGTTCCCGAATCAAAGATTGCCATGAAGGTTGGTATAACCTCAATGCATGATGTTACGGAGGGCGGAATATTCGGAGCATTATGGGAAATCGGTGCAGCGGGCAGAGTTGGGCTTGAGGTGGATTTGCAGAAAATTCAGCTTAGACAGGAGACAGTTGAGATATGTGAATTCTTTGACCTTAATCCATATATGCTTATTTCAAGCGGCTGCATGTTAATTGTATGTGATAAAGCCAATCTGTTAGTGGACAAACTTAAAGAGGAAGGGATACCGGCCTGTATTATTGGACGCATAGTAGAGGGAAATGATCGGATTGTTATTAACGGTGATGAAAAGAGATACTTGGAACCACCCAGAATGGATGAATTATATAAGGTGATGTGAACAAATAATAAACCGACGTTGGTGTCAGAATGAGAGGTAAGGTATGAGAGAAAAGATACTATCAGCTATTGACAAAAACAGCAAATTATCTGCAGCGGATCTGGCTATTATGTTAGGATCCACTGAAGAAGAAGTAAAGGCAATTATTAAGCAGCTTGAGGATGAACATATTATATGCGGATATCCAACCTTAATTAATTGGGATAAGGTTAATAATGGTGAGAGAGTTACCGCCTTGATTGAGGTGAAGGTTACTCCACAGAGGGGGTTGGGATTTGATAAAATTGCTGAAAGAATCTATCGGTTTGATGAGGTTCAATCGGTTTATCTTATGTCCGGCGGATTTGATCTAACGGTAATTATTGAGGGTAAAACCATGAAAGAGGTTGCTAATTTTGTATCAGCAAAACTGGCTCCAATGGATGGAGTGCAAAGTACTTCTACTCATTTTGTTTTAAAAAAATATAAAGAACATGGTCTGCCTCTGGAACAGGATAAGCGAGATGAAAGGATGTTGATTAGCCCTTGAGAAATCCACTATCGAAAAATGTAATAAGTATTCAGCCATCAGGAATCAGAAAGTTCTTTGATATTGTAACTGAGATGAAGGATGCCATTTCATTAGGTGTTGGAGAACCTGATTTTGACACGCCCTGGCGTATTAGAGAAGAAGGTATATATTCTTTAGAGAAAGGCCGAACCTTTTATACATCAAATTCAGGTCTTAAAGAACTGAAAATTGAAATCTGTAATTATCTAAACAGGAGATTTGGCTTACAATATGATTATGAGCATGAAACTCTGGTTACTGTAGGAGGAAGTGAAGCCATTGATTTGGCTTTTCGTGCAATGATTGATAAAGGTGATGAGGTACTTATACCTCAGCCCTGCTATGTGTCTTATCATCCCTGCACACTCCTTGCCGGAGGGGTGCCTGTTGTCATCAATCTTAAGGGAGAAAATGATTTTAAATTGACAAGGCAGGAGCTTATCTCAGCAATTACGGATAAAACCAAGATATTAGTGCTTGCATATCCAAATAATCCTACAGGTGCTGTTATGGATTATGAGGATTTGAAGGATATTGTTGATGTAATTATTGATAATGATTTATATGTAGTTTCTGATGAGATATATTCAGAACTTACCTATAAAAACAGGCATGTGTCCATAGCATCCTTCCCCGGTATGAAGGAGCGTACAATTGTAATAAATGGATTTTCAAAATCTTATGCTATGACAGGATGGAGACTTGGTTATGCCACCGGACCTGCCAATATTATAGAACAGATGACCAAGATACATCAATTTGCGATAATGTGTGCTCCTACCACTAGCCAATATGCAGCGGTCGAAGCATTGAAAAATGGGGATTCTGATGTTGAGATGATGAGAGATGCATATGATAAGCGAAGAAGGTTTCTTGTGCATGCATTTAATAATATGGGGCTTTCGTGCTTTGAGCCGTTTGGAGCCTTCTATGTATTTCCAAGTATCAAGAGTTTAAATATGACATCTGATGAATTTGCCACCCGGTTGCTTATGGAGGAAAAGGTTGCTGTTGTTCCGGGAACAGCGTTTGGAGCATGCGGAGAAGGGTATCTAAGGATATCCTATGCTTATTCAATTGATAATCTGAGAATTGCAATTGAAAGAATTGAACGATTTGTTAAGAAACACCAAGAAGCTAAAATATAATATATATTATGTACGAAAGATAGGCTATTGGAAGATACTTAGGAGGTCACATGAATGGCAATGATTAATGTGGATCATATTAACCCCTTTTTAATGGCGTCTACTAAAATATTTAAGGAAATGTGCTTTATAGAGCCTAAGTATGGTAAACCTTTTATCAGAGATCCGATATTTTTAGATAATACCATTCTAATAATAATCGGATTTACCGGAAAAATGAAGGGTCAGGTTATGATATCTTTTGAGCACGAAATAGCATTAGATATTGCATCTAAGATGATAATGATGCCTATTTCGGAGATGGATGATTTCGCAATGAGTGCAATAAGCGAACTGGGAAATATGATCCTTGGCAATGCTGCCACTATCTTCTCGACTCAAGGAATAGATATCGATATCACACCACCGACTATAGGTAACGGCACAATGTCATTTTCTCATACATATACAAAAATATATGTGTTCCATTCGTATATGAGGAAAACAAAAGTATAGATATTAATATTGCTGTTAAGGGTGAATAGTAATTGAATATTGTATTATTAGAGCCGGAGATTCCTGCAAATACCGGTAATATCGGCAGAACCTGTGTGGCGACGGGTACTGCTTTGCACTTAATTGAGCCAATGGGATTTCGCCTGAATGAAAAGCAGATAAAAAGAGCAGGGCTGGATTACTGGGATAATCTGGACTATAAGGTATATGACAGTCTGCATGATTTTCTGGAAAAAAATAATAATCCTAAGATTTATATGGCCACTACAAAAGCAGTAAAAGCTTATACCGAAGTAAGGTATGAGCCGGACTGCTATATTATGTTTGGCAAAGAAAGTGCGGGAATTCCTGAGGAACTGCTGCTGACTAATATGGAGAATTGTATCCGTATACCGATGGTAGGAGACATAAGATCATTAAATCTTGGCAACAGTGCAGCAATTATTATATACGAGGCTTTAAGACAGAACAATTTCCCGGGAATGAATATTCAGGGCAAATGGATTAATCCGGTTGAAACAGAATAATTATTATTCCATGACTGCAGACTGTAATATCATTCTGCCGACTTTTTCAGAGAGAAGATAAATTCTGTTCCTACTCCTTCAGTACTTATTACGTTAATATTTTCGTTATGAGACTGGATTATTTCCTTTGCTATAGATAAACCCAGACCTGTACCTTTCTTATCCCTGCCCCTGGAGGTATCAGTCTTATAGAAACGATCCCATATCTTCTTAATTGAATCTCTAGGTATCCCTATACCATAATCTTTTACAGACACAAAAATCTTGTCGCCTTTTTCTTCTGTAGAAACCTTAATTTGTGAATTATTATGACTGAATTTGATGGCATTGTCTATGAGATTATAAAGCACCTGCTGAATCTTTCCTATATCTGCATCAACATAGGTTTCTTCCTCGGTAAACACAAGGTTTAGTGTTATCTTTTTGTCTCTGCAAGCCCCTTCAAAGCTTTCAGCCGTTTTCTTAATAATCAGGTTTATATCAAAGGATACGATATCAAGCAGGGTACTTCGGGTATCGAATCTGTTAAGCTCCAATAAGCCTGAGGTTAATTTATTCAGCCTTTCTGTCTCATCTACTATTATACTAAGATACTTATCCTGCATATCTGTGGGAATGGTACCATCCATAATGGCTTCGGCATAACCCTTTATAGAGGTAAGGGGAGATCTGAAATCGTGAGATATGTTTGCGACAAATTTCTTCTGATAATCATCCAGCTTACTAATTTCCTCAGCCATATATAAAATTGCTGCGTTAAGCTCTCTGTATTCACTAAGTCCCTTGCTGACAAGCTTATAATTATAATTGCCGGAGCTAAATTCCTTTGCTGCATGTATTGATTTTTTTAAAGGTTTTGCAGTAATGCAATATATATAAATAAAAATAATCAACAGCAGCGGGAAAAACACAAGGAAGCATATATTGGCTACATCAAGGTATATATTTGCCCTGTTTTCCAACTCACTCATTGGCGAATGCAGCACAATAAACCCTCTTAATTGAAAATTGTAATCTATTCTTTGAATTACACTTAGCATGGGCTCATGGAGCAAATTGCCTAATGTTGTATTCTCATTTATATTTTTACTTAAAAAATCGGGATCTATATCATTAATATTTGTATTTGGGGGGTTATTTACATTAGAGGAATCAGCAACAATGCTTCCGTCACGAGACACTATCCAGACACGAATATTTAAGTAGGTGTCAATGGATGTAAACCGGGAAGCCAGGTCATTCAGCTCATTATTTTCATCAAAAATATTGCCTCTATATGCATTTGCAATTAATGAGGCCTCTTTGTATAAGAGGTTTATTTGATCTTTTTTTATCCTATTTTTCAGAATAGACATACCATATGTATTTAGTAATACGAAGACAGTCACGGTTGAAATAAGAAAGCATATGATAAGTCTTGACCATAAGGTTTTTTTCATGAAAATGACCTGCCTTCCATAATTAGTTGTCAATTATCGTACTGAGTTACGTACTTCAAATTTGTACCCAATTCCCCATACGGTTGATATGCTCCAATCTTTATGATCCTTAATCTTTTCTCTTAGTCTTTTAATATGAACGTCAACCGTTCTGGTGTCGCCGTAATATTCATAGCCCCAGATATGATCAAGAAGCTGTTCTCTGGTAAACACCTGATTAGGATTGGATGCAAGAAAATAAAACAGTTCCAGCTCCTTAGGCGGCATATCAATGTTTTTTCCAAAGTATTGCACGGAGTAATTGCTGATGTTTATTATTAAATCAGGATATTTTACATAATCACCGGTAGGCAGTTCTTCCTCGTTTTCTTCAATAGCCGGCTTAAATCTTCTTAGTACAGCCCGTACTCTTGCTACCAATTCTTTTGAATCAAATGGTTTGATTATATAATCGTCTGCACCAAGCTCCAGTCCCAGAACCTTGTCAAAAACCTCGCCTTTAGCGGACAGCATGATAATAGGCACCTTCGATGTTTTTCGAATTTCTCTGCATACCTCGTATCCGTCGATTCCGGGCAGCATAAGATCAAGCAGTATCAGATTCGGCTGATAGGAACTAAATTCCCTGATCGCTGCCTCTCCATCATGAACAATTTTTGTATCAAAGCATTCCTTGGTAAGATATAGAGATATAAGCTCAGCAATGTTAACATCATCATCAACTATTAATATTTTTTGTTTTGATGTCATATCCAAACCTCCTCAATATACTATAATATTAAACAACTGACAACGGAGGTTTTAGCCTCCTCAATATACTATAAAAAACAACAACTGACAACGGAGGTTTTAGCCTCCTCAATATATTATTTGAATTCAACTATAGTGGCACCTGTATTACCCTCATTGAAACCGCCGATTCTATAGCTTTTAACGTATTTTGATTTCTTTAGGAATCCATGCACAGCATTTCGCAGTGCACCTGTTCCTCTGCCGTGGATAATTGTTACCTTCGGTATATGTGATAAATATGCATCATCGAGATATTTATCCAGCAGAGCCAAAGCTTCATCGACTGTTTTACCGATTAGGTTTATCTCGGGACTTATGGTGGCTGATTTTGACATCTTGATTTTTCCGGCTTTAGTACTGACATTACGCTTTGGCGTATCATCTTCGTCCTCTATGGCTTCTAAATCTTTTACATTGACCTGTGAGTTAAGAGCCCCCATCTGTACAAGCAAATCACCTTTAGAATTTGGCAGAGTGCTTACTGTTCCTCTTAATCCGAGACTTGTAACAAATACCGAATCACCGATTTTTAGGGTTTTAAGATCAACCTTTTTCCCGGATTTAGGAGCATTTACAATGGGTAAATCTGAACTGTCACCCAGTTTTTCACGAAGCTTTGCTCTTTCTTCCTCCATATCCTTGACATTTCCGCCCTGCTGAAGCCAGCGGTTGAATTTGCGGATGCTTTCATCAGCATATTCCTTTGCTTCACTTATTATCATTGAAGCCTGTTCCTTTGCTTCATTAATGATACGTGCACGGCTTGCTTCCAAATTCTCGCTTTTCTTGGCGAGACTCTGCTTAAGCTTTTCTATTTCGGCTTTATATTGCCGGATTTCATCCTGTTCCTTCTCTATGGTAATCCGGCTTTCCTCCAAATCACTGATAAGATCTTCAAAGGTGCGTTCCTGTTTTCCGATAAGCTTTCCGGCTTCTTCTATTATATGTTCAGGAAGGCCAAGCTTGCTTGAAATCGCAAATGCATTGCTCTTTCCGGGAATTCCGATTAAAAGCCGATAAGTTGGTCTAAGAGACTCAACATCAAATTCACAGGAGGCATTAAGAACTCCTTCAGTTGATAATGCATAAATCTTAAGCTCGCTATAATGTGTGGTGGCCATAGTCCTGATGTTTCTTTTATGAAGATATGAAAGGATTGACATGGCAAGAGCGGCTCCTTCGGTTGGGTCTGTTCCGGCTCCCAGCTCATCAAGCAGTACGAGTGACTGTTCATCAGCTTTTTGAAGAATGGATACAATATTGGTCATATGAGAGGAAAAGGTACTTAAGCTCTGCTCTATGCTTTGCTCATCCCCAATGTCTGCATAGACCTCGGTAAATACTGCCAATTCAGAGTTATCATATGCCGGTATATGAAGACCTGCCTGTCCCATCAGGGTGAGTAAGCCCACAGTTTTAAGGGTTACAGTCTTGCCTCCGGTATTCGGACCTGTTATAATCAGCATATTAAAATCGCTTCCGATTCGAATGTCAATCGGAACCACCTGCTTCGGATCGATAAGAGGATGTCTTGCCTTTTTAAGATTGATAATACCTTTATTATTAAATACAGGCTCTGAACCCTTCATTGTTTTTGAAAGAGTGGCTTTTGCAAATATAAAATCAAGTCCGGTTATGGTGTTATAATTATAATAAAGCTGATCCACATATTCACCGGCCATCTCGGATAAACCTGCAAGTATTTTTTCTATTTCCTCTTTTTCTTTAATAGCCAGTTCTCTAAGCTCATTATTAAGGCGAACAACTGACATGGGTTCGATAAATAGGGTTGAGCCGGTTGATGACTGATCATGAATCATGCCTTGAAACTGATTCTTATATTCTGCACGAACCGGTAGGCAGTACCTTCCGTTTCTCATGGTTATTATATTATCTTGAAGCACGTTTTTTGAGGAATTTAATATTGAAGACAGATCACTGTGAACCTTGTCATTAGTTATTCGTATGGATCTGCGTATGCTTTTTAGAGCGGGGGAAGCGTCATCTGCTATCTCCTCTTCGGATATGATGCATCGTTTGATTTCATTGCTAAGCTGTGTCAGGGGCTCTAATCCTCCGAAGTATTCCGTTAAGGAATCCTCTATAATTTCATCTTCATCTTTACCTGTGCAGCCGCCATATGCTTTGATACGCAGTGTTGCATCAAGAACCGAGCTGATACGCAGAAGCTCTACTGCACCTAAGGATGAGCCCACTTTAAGACGCATAAGCGAGGGGCGTATATCGTGTATACCTGAAAATGACAGACTCCCCTTTCTAAGCAGACGTGACAATGCATCCGATGTCTCCTTTTGAAGTCGGGTTATCTCAGATAATTCATGATGAGGCAGCAAGCTTGCACAAAGCTCTTTTCCACGGGATGAGCCTGCCAATTCACTAAGTTTTTGAATGATTTTATTGTATTCAAGTGTACGCAGTGCTTTTTCGTTCATACAACTAAGAACCTCTCAAGTAATTTTGTTGCTATTCTATTTTACCTTATATTATAGGAAAATTAAACAGTATTTTGTTATATCAATTTCATTACCATAATTTATTTGACTAATCTGCTTATTCGTTTACAATCTATTCATAATATGTTCACAACTAGATGATAAAATAGGTCTTACGTATCAGATAATATGCAGATGAAATTTCTTTTATGATCCGTTATTTTCTCTTTGCCATAGAGATTGCTTCAATTAAGGAGAGCATTATGTCTGAAGTAAATAAGGATAATAAGGAATTTGAATTTATAAAAGAGCAGGTATTGCCAAAGAAGCTTAAGAAGCTTAGAAGATGGTTGCTTCCGTTTCTTATGACTATAGTTATGGCGGTTATATTTGGTGTTGTTGCAGCACTCACCTTCTGTTTATCAGAACCCAGAATTCATGATCTGCTGTATAAGGATGATCCAAATCCTTTTGTTATACCTTCCTCTGCACCGAATAAATCAGACAATGGGGATGATATAAAGGATAAGAGTTCTGAGGACAGTTCAGGGGACAAGCCTACTGACAGTCCTGATAACAAACCGGGTCATAACCCGACAGACCATCCTATGCCTACAGAAGCTCCTGATAATGACTCGTCCGGTGAGCAGACAGATAAAACGGAAAAGCCTGATTCTGTTATTATCCAGCCGGTTAATGCAGATATAAATGATTATCTTTCTATGTATAATGAAATTAAAACACTTTCGGATGAGATACGAAAGTCTATTCTAACCGTGTCCAGTATTATTGTCGGCAAGGATTGGTTTGGCAATCCGATTGAAAAGAGGATATATACTTCGGGCATAATAGTGGCAAATAATGGTACTAATATTATGCTGCTTGTAAGTCAGGACAGGGTTAAGGATGCCAGCAGCATCATGGTAGAGATTAATGAAACTACATATGCAGATGCTGTACTTCATGACTATGAAGACGAGTTGAATCTGGCGGTTATATCTATAAATACTTCGAATATTCCAAAAAAGGTGCTTGATAATCTGGCAGTTGCACAATTGGGAGAATCATATTCAATAACGGTAGGAAATCCCATAATAGCCATGGGAAGCCCTAACGGATATCCCGGTTCTGTTGATTTAGGTATAATAACCAGTAAGGGTAGTGTAATAAGTATAACAGATTATGAGCTGGATTTGTTTAATACTAATATGGTGTTCAACAATGAAAGTGATGGAATACTTGTTAATTTTAAAGGTGAAATCATAGGTCTTATAACCCGTACTTTAAAGGATGAATTGAACAAGGAGCTTAGCACCGCAGTCGGTATTAGCAAGGTGAAATCATATATTGACAGGATGATAAGCCAAACCCCCAGAATATATACAGGAATTATTGCTGAGAATATGCCGCAGACTGATATTACAGGCCAAACAGGACCAAGAGGGGTATACGTATATGAGGTTAAGAAGGATTCACCTGCGTTCAATGCAGGGTTAATGAGCGGAGATATTATTCTGAATGTAGGCGACCGCATGATCTCAAGTATGGACAATTATTACAATGCAATATCAAATTATGAGCCCGGTACGGAGGTGATTTTTAAAGTAAAAAGAATATCCGGTACCTCGGATAAGGATATTGAATTAAAGGTTGTATTAGAAGCAAAGAAGTAAGATTCACAGTTGTTTTTACATGAGGAGCATATCCATATTCTATAATACACTTATTAGCAAATGTATTATGATATATATATGCTCCATTAATAATATTAGCAGTATTTATTTTTTTGTAATTTAATCCAATATTACAAATAATGTTTCACTTTATATAAATTTTATGATAGGCTATAATATGAAAGAGATTGAAGTTATCGCATTTGCTGGAACCTTGTTTGCATTAATATAACCATAATTTTGAAAGGTATATTGCCTCATTTTATATGATATGCAACCAAAATGCAGGTATGTCGGGACGTGCTCGAATAGAAAGGTTAGGGAGACATGAAGTATATACGTGATTTAAGAGAAAACGAGTATATTTATAATGAAATATATCTGTGCAAATCCAGGCAGGTTTTAACAAGCAAAACCGGTAAGGAATATGTATCATTGGTTTTGCAGGATAAAACGGGAACTATTGATGCAAAGGTATGGGATTTTAACTGTGAGATAGATCAGTATGAGGCAATGGATTTCGTACATATTGATGCGAGGGTTACCAGCTTTCAGGATGCACTTCAGTTAAATATAAGCAAAATATACAAATGCAGAGAGGGTGAATATAAACCGGAGGATTATTTTCCAAAGACCGATAAGGACACCGATGAGATGTACCGGAAGATAATGCAATATATCAAAAATATAAAGGAAAAGAATCTTAGATTACTTGTAGAAGAATTCTTCATTAAGGATGAAGATTTTATCAGGAAATTCAAGGAGCATTCTGCTGCAAAGAGTGTTCATCACAGCTTTATGGGGGGACTGCTGGAGCATACCCTAAGTGTCGTTGATATGTGCAATTTTTATACTATGAATTATCCAATCATAAATAGGGATTTGCTTATCTCTGCCGCACTGCTGCATGATATAGGAAAGATGGATGAACTGTCGGCATTCCCCAGAAATGACTATACCAATGAGGGACAGCTTCTGGGACATATCTTTATCGGAGCAAATAAAGTCTCTGAAAAAATTAAGAGTATTGCTAATTTTCCTGAGAAGCTGGCAAGTGAGTTGGTTCATTGTATATTAGCCCATCACGGAGAATTGGAATACGGTTCGCCCAAAAAGCCTGCTATTATCGAAGCAGTAGCACTTCATTTTGCTGATAATACGGATGCTAAGCTTCAGACAATGACGGAGCTGTTAAACTCCTATGATTCTAAGGTTGACTGGATGGGATATCAGAGATTATTTGAATCCAATATAATGAGAAGCACAAAGGGTATAGATTAGGTGTTGGAATAAAGTTATAAAATAATATTAATCAATAATCACAGCATAATATTTTTTATTATATTTAAGTAAAATATCTTTAATAGATTATAAAGAAAGCAGTAATAATTATGGTTAAAAAGAACGACCGACTTATAATTAATATTGAGGATATCGGTGTTAACGGAGAGGGTATAGGAAAATGTGAGGGATATACCCTCTTTGTCAATAATACGGCTATAGGTGACAAGGTATTGGTTAAGGTTATGAAGGCAGGCAAATCCTATGGCTATGCGAGATTAATCGAGGTCATTGAGCCTTCCGTTTCTCGCATTACTCCTGTGTGTCCGATTGCAGATAAATGCGGCGGCTGCCAGATAATGCATATGAATTATGCAAAGCAGCTTGAATATAAAGAGAACAAGGTAAGAAGCTGTCTTGAAAGGATAGGAGGCTTTAAAAACATACCGATGGAGCCCATATGCGGTATGGATAATCCCTACTATTATCGCAATAAGAGTCAATATCCTGTGGGACGCGGTAAAGACGGAAAACCAATCATAGGCTTTTATGCCGGAAGAACACACTCTATTATTGATACGGAGCATTGCTATATCGGTGCAGAGGTAAATACACCTATTATCAAGTTCATGCGGTCATTTATAGAAGAATATAATATAGAGCCCTACAATGAAAAAGAGCATACGGGGCTTCTTAGGCATATCCTAATCAGGGTAGGTTTTAAAACAGGTGAAATTATGGTCTGCCTTGTAATAAACGGAAACAACATCCCCCATAGGGACAAGCTGATCGAAGGACTAACTAAAATTTCGGGTATGAAAAGTATATGCCTGAATATCAACACATCAAAGACAAATGTTATACTGGGCGAGAAAATAAAAGTGATATGGGGAGAGCCGTATATAACGGATTACATCGGTTCAATAAAATACCGGGTATCCCCGCTGTCCTTCTTTCAGGTTAATCCTGTTCAGACAGAAAAGCTGTATAACATAGCACTGGACTATGCCGATCTTAATGGAAACGAGGAAGTATGGGATTTGTACTGCGGTATAGGTACAATATCCGTATTTCTTGCACAGAGAGCCAAGAAGGTCTACGGTGTAGAAATTATCCCGCAGGCAATAGAGGATGCGAGGACAAATGCCAAGCTTAACGAAATAAATAATGTAGAGTTTTTTACAGGTGCGGCAGAGGATATACTTCCGAGTAAATATAAAGAGGAAAACATCAGTGCTGATGTGATCGTGGTAGACCCTCCAAGAAAGGGCTGCGAAAAGAACCTGTTGGATACTATCCTTTCTATAGCTCCAAAAAGGATAGTCTATGTTTCCTGTGACCCTGCAACATTAGCCAGGGATATAAAGTACCTGTGTGAGAAGGATTATGAAATCAGGAAGATCAGACCTGTAGATTTGTTTGGACATAGTGTGCA
>DUQV01000072.1 GCA_012837605.1 Clostridiales bacterium
CAGTGTAAGTAGTATTCTTTTCCCAACCAATATATTCTTTAATAATTTTTGAGATGTCCTTTGCTGCCAAAACCTTGTTAGACCATAACAATTCCATTACATTTAATTCGCCTTCATGTAATCTAATTTCTGATGTTGACACAATAAGTTACACCCCTTTTACTCATAATTTATATACTACAACAGTAGAACTTAGAAAACTAATGGCTTAACAACTACTGTGGCAGAATATACAACCTTGTTTTAGGCTTATAGATACAGATTAACAGATGATTTTACTTCTTCTTCATATCAAGCCTAAAGGCTTACTATATATGTAGAATACGTGTGAATTATTATCTACACATGTAGATTTTAGACTGCTATTATATTCTATAGGAATAGAACGAGAAAGTCAAGCCTTAATGATAATATTTTTAACAAAAATTTATCAATATTTTTACAAAACATAAAAATATTGATATAGAAATGTAATAACTTATTAAAATTGAAAGATAAATTATATACAGAACAAATTATAAGCAAAAAGCTGCGTAATATGGAACATATTTAATATTATTTTTGTAATCAAAATTATTGGATGAAATTTTAACAGAGTATGGGGAATCTATCTTCTGTTTTAATACACTGACGCTTTTTGACCTGGTGTTATTATCACAGAATATCTCAATCGGTATAAGGTTGTTATCCTTTAAAAGGATAAAATCAATCTTTGCCATTGAATCAGATTCCCAGAATATTATTGGATATCCGTTTGATTTTAAGGTTGCGGCTATGTAATTTTCAAGTAAAGCCTTATTAATCTCTTTATTAAAAGATGACACCTTACTATACAGCTGTGAATGAAGCATACCAACATCAGACAGATATAATTTGAAGCTGGCAATTTCAGTTGTATTAAGCCTGTCTCCTTCTATCAGATCAGATATATTCTGCAATTCTTCTGTAGCGATTTTATAACTTGGTATGACATAATTCTGATCTGACAGACATTGAATCGCATCCTTATACATCGCATGGGTTGTTCCCTTACGAATAAGCTTATATTGAAATTTTTTATTACTTTTTGTCAATTGAATCGGAAGGCTGTTAAGAACCTGATTCATCTTTAGTGCATTACCGTCAGGATTATTAAGGCTTTGGTAGTGCCGGTATGTCCCCATAAGCAGGCTGTGCTGTTCCGGGATATTATTCAGGTTATTGAAGTTTAAGTATTCATTTATTACTCCTGGCATACCACCTATCTGTATGTAAAGATTGAATAGTGCAAGAAGCTCTTTATGTACGATATCGGGAATTTTTTTATTGGATTCAAAATGGGTTAGTATTGTTTCTATATACCAGTCGCTTGCAATGGCCACGAGAAACTCATTAAACTGCATTGGATATATAGGAATATGATTATAAAGATTCAGCTCGTCCTTATGCACAGGTTGGCTTGTAATAGCTATTATTTTAGTGAATTCGCCTGCATACTGAAGGGTTGAAAGCATACGGAAAGCATTCGGACAGCAACTGATTTCATCAAGTATTAATATCCTGTCTTGTATGAAATCGGAGTCCTTAGCTTCCTCATCCATATGAAAATACTTCAGCAGATTATCAGATACTATAAATGGGTCATTTTGCAGAAACAACTCAGATACATGAGGATCATGCTCAAAATTCAAATACATAATATGTTTAAAAAAAGACTTGGCAAAATCATATGCAAGAAATGTTTTACCTACGCCTTTTGATCCGGTTAACAATGCCGGCTTAACATCTGAATCTTGGTTCCATTGTATTAATCTGTCTATTGCAGTTCTCTTCACTTAGAATTCTCCTTATTGTCTTCTTAGTCTGGTAAGTAAATCTGTAAAATATTCAGGTAAAGGTGCTGTAAATTCTATATATTCCTTGGTTTTGGGGTGAATTAATCCCAGAACTCCTGCATGAAGTGCCTGACCTTCAAGATTGAACGGATCCTTTGCAGGACCGTAGACATTATCTCCGAGTATCGGATGATTTATGCTTGCCATGTGTACACGGATCTGATGAGTCCGACCTGTTTCCAATTCACATTCTATATAAGCATATTTGTCACCCAGGTTTTCAATCAAGCGATAATTTGTTGCTGCGTATTTCCCGTTCTTTACATCAACAGCCATTTTCTTGCGGTGTCTGGGGTGTCTTCCTATTGGCTTTTCCACTCTCCCGCTGTCTGTCTTTAATGTATTATATACGATTGCCTGATATTTTCTTGTAATCGAGTGTTCCTTTAATTGCTCTGCGATAAACCGATGGGATGTATCATTCTTACAGGCTATAATAACACCGGTGGTATCCCTGTCAATACGATGGACGATACCCGGTCTTAATACTCCGTTTATACCCGACAGATTGTTCCTGCAATGATATAATAATGCATTGACTAATGTACCTGTTTCATGACCGGGAGCAGGGTGTACAACAAGTCCTTTATGCTTGTTAATAACTATTATGTCCTCATCCTCATAAATAATATCTATATCAATGTCTTCAGGGAGGATCAAGGTATCTTTTGGTTCGGGAAGGCATAAAGCGACGGATTCGCCGGATGTAACCTTATAATTGGCTTTAACAGCCCTACCATTTACAGATACACGCTTTTCACCAATTAATTTCTGAATATATGATCTGGACATATCATCTAAAACGGAAGCAAGATACTTATCAATACGTTCCATATCATACTCATCATCTACTATAAGGTCAATATTCTGTTCCTGTTCAGATACCTCTATAAGGTCATCATCCATTGGATTCATCATTCTTCTCATTCACCTCTTCTTCCTGAGAAGCTTCTTTATTACCTTTTTTCTTCAGCAGACCGTCTAAAAAATCAAAATCCTCATCCTTGTAATAAAATATACCAAGTATTAATAACAATATGCTGGAAACAGTCAAATAACTGTCTGCAAGGTTAAAGATAGGAAAATTAATCAGCTCAAAATATATAAAATCCACTACATATTTTAGCGTAATACGGTCAATGAAGTTGCCAATTGCCCCGGCCATAATAAATACCCATATTATCTGTATAGGCAGATACCGTCTTTTTTGAGGAATCTTAAAATATGCAGCAAAAAGTAAAGCGGACAATATTATTGTTAATACGGTCAGAAATTCTGTTTTATCTGTCAAAATTCCCCATACCGCACCTGTGTTTTCATGATATTGAAGCTTTAATACGCCGGGAATAATACTGACAGGTCCATTCTTCTGTAGTGTCATACGAGCAAAGTATTTACTTATCTGGTCAATTACAACCAGCACTATAAAATAAAACAAATGTCTTAATCGCTGTTTCATGGTACAAACTCCGTTCTGTTTATATAGTTAGTATTAAATTATTCCAAGATAAATTCTATGGCTTCCAGCATCTCCTCTTTTGAAACGCTTGTATCTATAATAGAATTGCCTATTTCTTTGAGCAGAATGAACTTGATCTTATCTGACTGCATCTTTTTATCAAGTCTTGTAGTATTATATATATCTTCAGCACATATGCTGCTGACAGAGACCGGCAGATCGCAGGCCTTAATAAGATTAATTATCCTATATAATTCATCCTTAGATATAAATCCACGCTTATAAGAGATATAAGCCGCAGCCACCGTACCGATTGCAATGCATTCACCATGAAGAAGACTGAAATCCTTTAATTTTTCAATGGCATGTCCTATAGTGTGCCCAAAATTAAGAAGTGCTCTGTCTCCCTGTTCTTTAGGATCGTTTTCCACTACATTTTTCTTAATTTCAGTACTTCTTATAACCATTTGCTTAAGAATTTCATAATCTAATGCTTTGATATCATTCAAATTCTTAGACAACCAAGTATAAAAATCAGCATCCTTTATTAGACCATGTTTAATTATTTCGCTCATACCGGCATTGAACTGCCTTTTCGGAAGCGTGTTTAAAGTCGAAAGATTCATATATACCAGCTTGGGTTGATGAAATGCCCCTATCATATTCTTATATGCCATAAAATCAACACCGGTTTTTCCGCCAATACTGGAATCAGCCATAGCAAGTAAAGTGGTAGGAAGCTGAATGAACCCGATACCCCGCAGATATGTTGCAGCAGCAAATCCCGCTAAGTCTCCTGTCACACCTCCGCCAAGAGCAATTATTATATCTTTTCTGTCGAATTTGTTATCAATCAGGCTTTTATAAACCATCTTAACAGTATCAAGGTTCTTACTGTTTTCACCGGCTTCAAAGGTTATGCTTTTTACACTTCTTGCTATAGGTTTAATAAGCTGTATTAAATCATAAAGATAGATAGAACCAACATTACTGTCGGATATAATCATAAAGCGTTTATTTTGCAGACCGATATCGGACAGAGCTTCGCTAAGTGCAGAATAATCCTTATCAAATATAATAGAATATGCAGGTTTGCCTTCATAATTAACAATTATATTATCCTGATACATAATAAATTGCATAACCACATCCAAAAAACACACAGACGGGGTTATGCGTCCTCCTTACAGAATCGTATATTTATAATTCTTCATCTATGGCAATAAACTCAAAAGCATCTTCAGTGTCTAAAGAAGCTTTGATATTGGTATCTTCTTTTGGGGAACTGTCAAGCTTAGCATTCTCAGGCTGTGATGCTAAGATTTCATCATAGGAAAAGTCAAGTGTATTAATCTGGAAGCTTTCGCTATTGATAAGCTCAATCTGTGCATTCAACAGATTCTTAAAATGAGCTTTAAATAACTCATATTGCTTTAATAAATTAAGAGTTTTATGTTCCAGTATTTCAGATTGCTTTAATGCCTTAGATTCAATCATCTTAGCATTAGCCTTAGCATTCATTTCAATAGCCTCGGCTTCTTTATATGCATTATTCTTAATGTCTTGAGCTGTTTTTTCAGCTATTACGAGAGCCTTTTGAAGGGTCTTTTCGATGGATTTATAATAACTTATACTGTCAGTAAGGTCTTTTACCTTCTTATTAAGGTTTTCGTTCTCCGCAAGGAGTTGCTCGTAATCGTCTGAAATCTCCTGAATAAACTGTTCAACATCCTTTTTGTCATACCCTAAACCGTTCTTAAAGATCTTTTCTCTTATTTCAGATGGGGTCAGCATTATTTACTCCTCCTACTTTAATTCTTCATATAAATCCTTCTGCTAATAAACCGGTTCGGCTAATAATCAATTTAGAATTTTGAACTAAAGGTTGGAGGGTCAAAATTATCGTCCTTTATCATATCCAGATAGTCTCCTGATATATCCACCGTATCGGGTGATACAATAAATATACTACTGGATATTCGATGGAGCTTTCCGTTAATTGCATACACAGATCCTGAAACAAAATCCATGGTTCTCTGAGCCTGATAATCATCAAATCCTTCAAGATTAATAACAGTAGCTCTTCCCGTCAGAAGCATATCACAGATAACCTGGGAATCTTCAAAAGAAGTAGGCTTCATAATGCAGACCTCTAGCCCTTTTGGTGTAGTTCTCATAGGAACAACCTTGTTTGCCGAGCGTCTTTCCACTCCTCTCATCCTTTCTTTTTTATAATCATTAGTGTTATGTACCTTTGATTGTTGACGGTTTGATGTGGTGTCGGCTTCTTCATCGTAAGAATTTTTTTCAAAATGTCTGGATCTCTTGGGTTCATTTAAATCCTCATCATCATCAAAGAAATCATCATTAAACTCTTCATCCTCTGTTAATTTCATTGAATTTAGAAAATTCTTAAAAATATTAGGCATCGTATTGACTCTCCTATCTATAATGACATGATTTAAAATTAATAATAACTACATTTAATATTACTGTGAAATGGTATAATCTCTTTCACCAAATATGCCTGTACCTATCCGCACCATTGTAGCTCCCTCTTCTACTGCAACCTCAAAGTCTCCGGTCATTCCCATAGAAAGAATATCGAAGCTGTTAGGATCAAAATAGATATCTGTAAGTCCATTATCAATGTTTTTTGATTTTATGTCAATAAATAATTGTCGCATTTTACTAAAATAGTTTCTATTTTTTTCTGGATCAGTAACATATGGTGCTATTGTCATCAATCCTCTTACCCTAATATGAGGAAGTTTTATTAATTCCATAAAGAGCGGAACTAATTCATCGGTGCTTACACCGTTCTTTGTAGCTTCCATAGCGATATTTACCTGAATTAAAACATCACATACAATATTCTTCTTTGAAGCTTCCTTTTCAATCATATGGGCAAGTCTTACAGAATCCACCGAATGAATCAGGACGGCTTTATCAATAACCTGCTTGACTTTATTACGCTGTAAATGACCGATTTGATGCCATTTAATATTACTGCCGTACATGTCTTTTAAATTATCGTATTTTTGTACCAATTCCTGTACTTTGTTCTCACCAAAATTCCTAATTCCCAATTTATAAGCTTCTTCTATCATATGTAGAGGCTGAGTCTTGCTGACCGCTATCAGGGTAACCTCTGAAGGATTTCTGTCGGCTCTTATACAGGCGGCTTCAATACGCTTTAATGTATCATTAATACGTTCTTCTATCAGCACATAACTCACTCCCTTCATGTCAGGCTGTATAGTATTAATCATCCGGTATACAGTATGTCAATATAACAGTCTCTAATATATTATCTTCTGCTCCACAACAGTATTTGCATCTAAAGCAATATGATCATATAGTGATAATCCATAGGATGTGTTCTTATCTACAATACAATAAGATTCATTCTGATAGATGATTTCTACTCTCTTAAACACGGCGTAGCCCATATTTACATTATATACACCTGTCAGCTTATCTGTCATGGACAATTGATATCTGTCGCCGTCGGTAGTGCGAATCCATGTATTAGGAGCAAATTGGTTGGTATCAACATAACCAAACATATCATCCTGATAATATATATCGACATTAACAAATATTAATTTAACATCGCCGGTATCCTTATCATACTGTTCCTTAATAAGACCTTTTTCATTACTGTTGCCGCCCTCAGTAAAATATGATAAGGGTACAAGATAAAAATCCTTTGTTGTCAGTGCAGACAGCGGTATCTTTAATCCGTAGATATTATCAAAATGAAGCTCTATGTCAAGAAAACGATTGTTCAAATAATTGGACAGGTGCTTGTCCATGATTATCTCAGCATAATATGTTGAGTCTGTCTGATTCTTGAATATATTAATCGGTGCAGAGGTACTGAAATCATCATTAAGGATGGTAAAGTCCACCCAATCCATTACTTGAAGCTTATCATACTGCTCATCTGTCAGCGGAAATATTATTGACCATGTTTCAGATTTTATTATTTTATAAACAGGAGTATTAACAGATACCATATCAGAGGTACGAAGCGGTATATTCTTATAGTCCTTCTTATCAAATATATCCTTTGTAACAGATTCTTTGGTAATCGTTTCACAGTTGTCCTTATAATATGAAATTATACCGCTGAAATCGCTTTTAAAGACTTCATAGGAATATTGAAATCCTGTATCCTCACCAATCTGTATACCCTTTTCTATCATTGTCTGATTTAGCATATCAAACAATGTGCTTTCTACATCGAATTTAAAATCATAAACATAAGAAAAATCATAGTCTGAATACTGCGAATAAAATTTTTTAATTTCATACTGAAATTGCTTTGAATTATCTCTCGAAAGCATCAAAATATCATCACTTTCAGTTATATAATCCATAATATTTGTGCTGTCATCTACAGAATATACCGATGAATTCTTTGCTACTCTTGAGCCTTCCTTCAAAAAATAATAAATATAGCCTGCTTTCTGAGTATAAACCAGCTGTTCATCTCTTAATACAAGCCCGGTTACACGGCTGTTAGTAGTATTATAACCCTCATGTACTTCATAGATAGAGATATGCTCTTTTGTAAAATAAATATATATATTAATAGCAATATAGATGAAAAGAATCAAGAAGATAGTTATACCTATATTAAACGTTTTTCGTCTTCTGAATTTTACAACTCTTCTACTTCTCCTCAAGCTTTCGCCTCCATTAATACCTTATGGTATCATAAACTTCCGTTAAAATATATTATACTTAATAAAACTATTGGTTACAAGCTATATATTTCGCATAAACCATGCATAAAGACGGAAAATATGGAAAATATAATAACAGAGATTTATCTCAGGAATGAATTATTTATATTTTTCAATTTTTAAATAGGCAAATGTCATGAAGGAGGTTTTTTATATGAAGACACTGGATTATATTGCTTTAATACTTGTAGCAATCGGAGCTATTAATTGGGGTCTGATTGGATTCTTTGATTTTAATCTTGTCAGGGCAATCTTTGGTGAAATGACTGTGGTCAGCAGAATAATTTATGCACTTGTGGGTATCGCAGGTCTGTATTCATTAAGCTTCTTCGGAAGGCTAAGGAATGAGGATTAGAATTAAATCCGGACTAAAGCATCCGGACAAAAAATAATAATATTGCTGAATATATAAAAGGCTCCAGTTCTTTATCTGAAGCCTTAATATATTAATTAATTATATATATAAACCCGAATTTATGAATCAAAACAATGAATATCTGTGATATTCTACAAAGCAACAATTACATTCTGTTTCATGTTTTCAGGGATTTGATCATAGTTCATAGAGATACTGATACATAAGTTGACATTAAACTGATTTGAAATGAGATTCAGCTTTTCAAATACTTGATGGATATTATCATCATTTACAAAGCCTATTGTTAAGAAGCTGTCTAAATATATCGACTGCAGATCATGGTCACAAGATATGATGCCGCAGAGAAAACCTATAAATTCATTATGATTCTCTATCAGATAATCTTTTACATTAATCAATCTGATTTTGTTTGAGAGCTCATACATATGCTTGTTGTTCTTATCAAGATAAACAATGCTGCCCTTAGCGGTTTTTACTTCATTGTTTACCTTTTCAAGTAGTACTTTGGTCTTACCTTTTCCTTTTGTACCTGCAATTATCTGTATCATGGCAATCTCCTCCTTCTGATGGGCATGTAATAATAAATACCATGCCTGATAAATAAAGTCTTTTGTATTAATTATACAAAAATAATGTGATGATAAATCAATTATATTACAATTGTATAATTAATACAACTTATAATTAAATTCTACTGAAGTAGAATTTACTGTCTCTTTTCTGTAATCAAGGATAACAGAGTCGACATATCAGAATACAATTTATCTATGTCGCCTGCCTTCATAATTATTGAAACATATTGAGAGTTATCTTCATCTTTGGATAATAGAATAAGACAATTACCAGCTTTGTATGTAACACCGGTTTTGCCGCCGATTATTGTTATGTCCTCAGGAGATTCTTTTTCTTCCCTGAGATACAGATTAGTGGAATTAAAGGTTAACTGCTTTTCTTTTTTGTTTTTATCTTTAAAAACAGCTGTATATGAGCTTTGGCTAATAATATTTAAAAATGTATCATATTGAATAAGCTCATTGAAAATCAGATACATATCATAAGCGGTTGTATAATGATTATCATCGTGCAGACCATGCGAATTAACAAAATTTGTATGAGAAGCACCTATTCTTTTGGCTTCCGAGTTCATAATCCTGACAAAGTTTTCTTCACTTCCGCTCATATGCTCAGCTATGGCAATACCTGCATCATTTCCGGAATAAATCAATAAACAATGAAGTAAGGCATCCATGGTTATCACATCGCCTTCTTCAAATCCGCATACCTTAGCTCCGGCTACAGGAATATGTGAGGCATTATAGCTGACTGTAACACTGTCGGTCAATTCTCCTTTTTTTAAAACAACCAAAGCAGTCATAAGCTTTGTAAGGCTTGCCGGATATAATTTTTTATATGGAGATTTGGAATAAAGAGCTTTGTTATTAGTAACATCACAAAGAAAAGCTGCTTCAGAACTGACCAAATCATCATCAGTATCATAATCATTCTCCGAAATGACTACTATTCTCTCTGCGAAAAAATCATTCTCAGATAATGTGACTCCCATATTGATTTTTGCGTTTGAGACATAATCTTTGTAGGAAAAAAACTGATCGGATGATTTCCGGCAGCCACCTAATATCATAATAATTGAAAGAAGAATTAACAGATATCGTTTTCTCAATAAAATCAACCCTTTTATGTTTTAAACATATTTATGTTTTAAACACTTCTCTCCAATCTAAATCTCCCCGCTCTAATGCCTTGATTAACAGCTCGGCAGTTGCAAGGTTTGTAGCTAAAGGAACATTGTGTTTATCACAAAGTTTAAAAATATTATTAACATCCGGGTCATGTGATTTGGGAGTCAGAGGGTCTCTTAGAAATATAACCATATCGATAAGATTATGCTCTATCTGAGTCCCTAATTGCTGAGTTCCTCCCAGATGTCCGGCAAGATATTTATGGATTGACAGATTGGTTACTTCCTCTATTAATCTACCGGTTGTACCGGTTGCATACAAAGTGTGTTTACTTAGAATGCCCCGATAAGCTATACAAAAGTTCTGCATCAATTTCTTTTTGGCATCATGGGCAATCATAGCAATATTCATACAAAGCACCTCCTTTTCTATCTTGTTTGTTTTTTAGGCTGTAGCCGAATATTTAGGATAATACCGATTGCTATCATACTGCTGATAAGTGAGCTTAGTCCCTGGCTTAAAAAAGGCAGAGGTATTCCGGTGTTTGGTAAGATTGATGTCACCACTCCGATATTGATAAATACCTGAAAGGCAAACATTGATGCAATGCCGGAGGCGATAAGCATTCCCATTCTGTCCGGTGCTTTTCTTGCAGTAGAAAGACATCTGAAAATAATGAATGCAAACAATAATAATATAAGCAAGCTCCCAATGAAGCCAAATTCTTCTCCTGCTACTGAAAAGATAAAATCACTCTCTGAAACGGGTACATGATGATATCCTCTAAGGCTTCCTGCTCCCTCAGATAAATATTTACCTGTCAGTTGTCCCGAACCAATGGCCTGTATGGAATTATCCTGTTGGTACATTGTTCCGGGATATGCTTCGGGGTTTAAGATAGAAAGAACCCTCTCCTGCTGATAATCGCTTAGTAATACCTGGTAATCCTGCTGTATATACCAGAATAATCCCCCAATAGCCGGTACTCCGATAATAATTATCGGAAGAATAATCTTCCAGCTTAATCCGGCTGTAAATATCAGTACTGCAAATATAGTCATAAGAACAATACTGGTTGATAAATCTGTCTGAGTTAGTATAAGGTAAGTGGGAATACCCATCAATACCACTGAAATCAGTAAGAAAATAACGTTATTAATCCTGTGTTCAAATATGGTAAAAAGCTTTGCAAAAAATATAATAAGTATAATCTTTGTAAGCTCGGACGGCTGTAATTCAAAAAACCTCAAATCAAGCCAGCGCTTAGCATTGTGATATTCAATACCTATTAATTTTACTAAGATTAACATTACCAAGTTAAACAAATATAATACAATATAAAATTTACTTATAAAATGATAATCAATAAAGGACACTATTGCAGCAATAACCAGCCCGCCCAATAAGCCAATAATCTGTTTTTTATAGTCATCAGGCTTTACCTGTTTTATTAAAAACACACCGATAGTAATCAGAACAGTGACTACAATCAGTAAGGATATATTATACCTCTTGAAATCATAATTCTTGAATTTTAACATCCGATAACATCCTTATTTCTTAGAAGCCTTCATATCCTTAATTGGAATATTTGCAAACAGTGCCGGAACTGTTCCGTTGTGTAATTCCGATTCGGTCTGCGTAATCTTAATATCAAGTCCATCTAAGTCAATTTCAATATATTTTGATATTACAGCAATGATATCGTTTTTAATCTGCTCCATAACCTCGGGTGAGCAGCCTGCACGGTCCGATACCAAAACCAATTTTAGCCTGTCTTTCGCAATACTGCTGGTTCCCTTTCTTCTGAAAAAATCTGCCAAACCCATGATTTACCTCCCTATTATTTCCTTCTTCCAAATAGCTTGCTAAAGATTGTATTCCTTTCATTAAGATTTAAGAAAGGTATTTCTTCTCCTATCAGTCTTCTTGCTATGTTCATATAAGCCCGTCCTGCTAAGGAATCAGAGCCAACCAATGGTTCACCTTGATTTGTTGATATTACGATGTGTTCATCATCAGGCACAATACCAATTAAATCAATTGCCAATATTTCAGTGACATCATCGCTTGACATCATATCACCGCGTTTTACCATGTCCATACGAATCCTATTGACAATCAAATAGGTTTCCTCCAATTCATTAGCTTCCAATAAACCAATGATACGGTCTGCATCCCTGACGGCTGAAACTTCGGGGGTGGTAATTACTAATGCCTTGTCTGCTCCAGCGATCGCATTGCGAAATCCCTGTTCAATACCTGCCGGACAATCCATTAATATGTAATCAAATTCGTCCTTAAGCTCATCTGCCAGCTTCTTCATCTGTTCAGGTGAAACAGAATTCTTGTCTCTTGTCTGAGCTGACGGCAGCAAATAAAGGTTCGGATAACGCTTGTCCTTAATTAATGCATTACGTATTCGACAATTTCCTTCAATAACATCTACAAGATTGTAGACTATGCGGTTTTCAAGACCCATAACCACATCAAGATTTCTAAGTCCTATATCTGTGTCGATTAAAACCACCTTTTTTTCAAGCATAGCTAATCCGGTACCAACATTGGCAGTGGTTGTTGTCTTACCAACACCGCCTTTTCCCGATGTAACAACTATTACTTCTCCCATACAATTATCCTCCAGTCCATTATGAGGCTTATGCCTCAAGTATTGCAAATTTATCTAATATCAAGCAGATTACTTAATTAACTGCTTGTATATGTTCTGTATGCTTTATAGCTTTATATCGTTAAGAATACTCTTGTTAAGAGGTTCTATATATATGTGTCCGTCTTCTAAAAATGCTATCTTAGCTTCCTTTACTTCATCCTTTATGGGCTTATCCGGAGACCGTGCGATAACATCTGCAATTCTGATCTGTGTCGGTCTCATGTCAAGGGCTACTACAAAGGAATTGGTATTTCCGGAAGCACCGGCATAGGCGTTGCCTCTTAAAGAACCGAGTACAATGATGTTTCCTTTGGATACTACTCTTGCTCCGTTATTGACATCACCGATAATTACAACGCTGTTTTCGAATTCAAGAGAAGTACCTGAACGTAAAATACCCTTATAAAACTGTCCGGTATTACTCTCAAGCTCCATCAGCTTTTGCTCAAGAGTTTTTCTAAAGAGCTCTTCTTTCTGCGGATCGTTATCTATAATACAAACGATCTGCATATCGGTATTATTACTTATTATATCCAAAATTTCCTGCTGTTCTTCATCAGACAGCTTCCTGCCTTCAAAACTGATTGCCATTTTAGCCTTTTCAAAGAATTTGCTTGATTCTTTGAATTTTTCTGTTATCTGTTCTTTCAGATCCTCAAAGTCGGCATCAGGATTGAGAACGACAATAATACCATATTTATTACCTTTAATCATCACTGAATTTTTTTTAACAGATTTCATGGCTAACTCCTAATATTGTATATTATTATGATTAATCTGAAAATGCAGCTATATCATTTTCAGGAAGCACAGCCTCACTGGCTACCAAATCTTCTGGATTTGCTAAGTTAAAATACAACTGATATATATCTCTGGCTGTTTCTGCGGCATTGCCTGAGGTATGCCCGTTAGGTATTACCACGGTAACTGCGATTTCAGGCTTTTCATAAGGTGCAAATGAGATGAAAAGCGCATTATTCGGCTTACTGAGGCTTATCTGGGAGGTTCCTGTCTTTCCTGCTACAGTTACTCCAAAATCGCCATAAAGTTCATAAACGGAGCCTCTGGGCTCATTGGCAACCATATACATACCTTTACGAATACTGTCCCATGTAGAGTTTTTAATATCAGTCAGCTCCATATAGACCTTAGGTTCATTCTTTAGAACAATTTTGCCGTCCTTTCTTACTATACGGTCTAACAGGGTAAGATAATAATTAGTACCGCGATTGGCAATGGTAGAAACATATCTTGACAGCTGAACAGGTGTATACAGATTGGTTCCTTGTCCTATGGTAGAACGTACGGTATCCTTATCGGATACATTAGGCATAGCCTCTCCTATTTCCACACCTGAAGTTGTGTCCAGTCCGAAAAGTGATGCATATTTATATATACGGCTTAAGCCAAGCTTCTCATTAAACTCACCTCTGCTGTCTATGCCCATGCGATAGCCGGTTTCATAGAAGTAATAGTTACAGGATACCTTAATCGCATTTGACATATCTACAGCACCGTGTGAACGGGGATATATGTGACATTTTGCCGGAAGGGCAATTTTATCAAAGATACCAAGGTCAAGTATCTTCTCATAGGGATCAATTACACCTTCTTCAAGCCCTGCGACTGCAGTAACCATCTTAAATGTAGAACCGGGAGCTATCAGCTGCGTGGTCGGACGGTTCATCCATGGATCGGTCTTATCCGTATAAAGCCAATTATAAAAGTCAGCGTCAATCTTATTGGCCAGCTTGTTATTATCATAGCTTGGATACGTAACCATTGCAAGCACGTCACCGGTATTAACATCATTGATTACAATCGAACCGCTAAAAGGTTCCAGTGCAAGCATAGCAGGTGTGATTTCCAGTGATCTAATCTTATCTGTCATGAACCTGTAAGCCGATACGGTTCCGTCTTCAAGCTTCATAATATCATCTGCATTATATTCTAGCACACCTTGGGCAAATAATAAAAGACAAATTTCAGTTCCTGACAATTTATACGAAAACACCAAATACCGATATATTTTTTTATTAAAAGTGCTATCATTATCCAAAATATTCCATGTGTAATCAAGCAGTTTCTGATATAATTCCTCCGAGCTAAAATATGTGGTTACATCAAGCTTTGACAGATCTACATAATTATTTGCCAGAGCATACTGCAGAAATCCGCTTAATGGTGTTTTGTTATTGAGATAAGAGCGCAGCGTGGTGTCATCCTTATCAATATTGTCTGTTAATATTACGCCCTGATTAGTTAATATCTTATATATATAATCAAGATATTCTTCCATATCACCGGCTCTGTTATTAGTTGTCTCATTTTCCGGTGATAAGAATTTTCTAAGCTGTGAATATACATCAGCTTTGGCGTCTTTGAATTTAGAATAAACCTGCTTTTCTATATCCTGTGCATCCTCAGACGATAATCTGCTGATATCGATTATGTTGTTGTCTATTAAAGCATAATAAACTTCATAGATTGGTGTGTATATTTTACTCGCACTTTCTCCCTTCGTACCATAATCAAGGTCAGGCTTTATATGCTCCAAAAGGATGCCGGCTATTCTTTTTTCCAATATATGATATGCAGCCTTTTGAATATTACCGTCTATTGTAAGGTATATGTCATTGCCTGCTATTGGCTCATTTCTTTCAACAACCTCTACCACTCTGTTGCTGTCATTGACGGTAACAATTTCACTGCCCTTTGTTCCGGAAAGATACGCTTCAAATTCCTTTTCAATACCTGTCTTGCCGACAATATCTGTTGAATTATAATACTCTTCATCTGAATTCTGATTCAGTCTTTCCAGTTCTTCAGCATTAATTAGTCCGGTGTAGCCCAGAATATGAGCAAAATATATACTGTCATGATAGACACGCTTGGTTTGCTGCTTAATATCGACTCCCGGAAGATCTGCCATGTTTTCCTTCACCATGGCAACCGTACCTTCTGAAATATTGGAAGCCACCGTAATCTGCATGAACTTAGGATAATTGTTAAATAAAGCATATCGAACGCTCATAATCTTTAAGGTCTCTTCTATGGTATAATCGCCTGATATACCAAACATGGGATATATATTGGTTCCGTTCTTCAGAAAGTCATAAACATCATTAGCAGAAGCATTCATCTGCTCTTCTGTAAGCTCGTTATTGACAAGAGCGTACGCATAAACCTTTTTCTTAAACCTGGTAAGTGCTGAGCCGGATACGGTAAATTCAAACTCTCCATTACCGGTATGAACTATATAGAATGGATTATCAAGAGTATCTCCATTTGACTCGATTATCTGAATGAGCTTATGGATTACAGCATTTCTTTGATTATTTGATGTAATCAATGAGCTGTCCTCCATGACTACTGAGTATGAAAGAGTATTCGATGCAAGAAGCATACCGTTTCGGTCATAAATATTACCTCTTGTGCTTTTAATTTCTCTAACCTCTGTGTTCCTATATTCATATTCCTCAGCATGAGTAGGTCCTTCTACAATTTGCAGTACGAATAAACGGTGAATGAGTATTGCGAACAGAATTATATATATGAATGCTATAGGAAACAGTCTGGATTTTAATATTCTTTTTAACCAGTCAAGAAATATATCAAGCAAAGTTACTCCTCCTTGAATTCATTACGGTCCAGAGCATGATTAATCATATGCAGAAGCTTGTACACAAGAATACCGGCTGCCACCGTATATATAATCTCCGGAAGGATAATAATTCGAAAATAATATGAAAAATCTAATTTTCCCCGTAATAAAAACTCAAACACATAATAAAAGAACTGATATATAAAATTAGCAACTGCAATAAATATTAACGGCAGTGTAAAGTCATCCCTTGAATAAATCTTATGGGCAAAGCCGATCAAGTGTCCGATTATCATCATAATCATAGCATACAGACCGATTACATTGCCAAACATTATATCTATCAGCAGTCCTGAAAAAAAACCGACTGCTGTCCCTGTCATCCTTCCTCTCATATATGCATTGGATACTACAAGGATTATGAGCAGATTCGGCATCGCTCCTGCCAAGCTGATAAACTGATATAATGAGCTTTGAAGAACATAGCATATAATAATCTCAAAGAAATATACAATTGCCCGTTTCAAATCGAAAACCTACTTTTCTTATTCATTTATGGACTCATCTACAGGAGGTTCGGTAATCAGAGGTTCCTTCAGTTCTGTAATAATTAAAACCTCGCTTAACCGCTCAAAGTCTACAGCAGGGGTAAGGTATGCATTCTTTGTCATGTTGCCGGGATCAAGCTCAATATCACTGACATGGCCTATAAGTATACCTTGTAGGAATTTCGGACTGGTATGGGCTGTAACGACCTCATAGCCATCCTCAATCTTGGCATCCTTGCTGATAAATTCCACTCTTATTTTGCCTTCTTCTATAAGCTTAAGATCACCTTGGACTACGCAGGTATCGGAAGTCTTTAAGAACATGCCCCAAACCGCACTTTTATCGTCTATAATGGCACGAACCTTAGAATGATTATAATAGCATTCTGTAATTATTCCTACTAAGCCGTTGCCTGCTATGACATTCATATCAACTGCCAGACCGTCTCTGGTACCTTTATCTATGGTGAATATATTATACCAGTTATTAGTGTCCTTATCGATTATTCGTGCGGCAACCTTGGGATAATCTATATACTTCTGATCAAGCTTATATAATTCTCTAAGCTCGTCCAGCTCGTATTTATTCTGCAAAAGAAGCTTATTCTCATAAGATAATATGTTGACCTGTTCTTTCAGTCTCATGTTCTCTTCGGTAAGCTCCTTCATACTTCTTAATGTATCTAATCCATCAGATATATGTGTTCCGATTATATTAATACCTTTCTGCATTGGTGTGATTGCAGAACCCACTGCATTTCTTACCGGATACAGATATTTGCCAAAACGAAATGATATAGCTATTAGGAATATGCATACAATTAATCCTATGAGAAGTCCATGTTTTGGATTTAAGCGAATCTTTGTTCTACGTCTCATTACCGACACCCTAATCTATTAAATTCTTTATTCTTAAAGAATCTGCAAGAGATGAAAGCTGCTCCTCGTCCATGATTCTGCCAAGCCCTTTTGCGACCGTATTGGCAGGATCCTCGCAGATATTAACCTTTAGACCGGTTTCTTTTGCAATAAGACCTTTAAGTTCGAATATATTGGCAGATCCTCCGGTTACATATATACCACTGTCAATAATATCTGAAGCAATCTCCGGTGGAGTTCTTTCAAGAATAATACGTATAGCATCAACTATTGAATACAAATGCTCGGCTATGGCTTCATATACGGTTCCGGAATGGATTTCCATAAGTACAGGAAGTCCTGTCACAACATCTCTGCCATATACTTGGACAGATGCTTCTACTGTCGGAAGTGCACTGGCCAGTTTCTTTTTAATATTTTCAGCGGTCTTATCACCAATATACAGGTTATGTTTCTTCTTAACCATACCCTTAATGGCTTCATCCAGTTTATTTCCGCCTATGGGGATTAATTTGCTAAGTACAATACCACCTAAGGATATTATAGATACCTCTGTTGTATCAGCTCCTATGTCAACAATCATTACACCTCCGGCAGTCATTATCTCAAGACCTGCCCCCAAAGCATCTGCAATGGGCTTATCGACTATCTTAACCCGTCCGACCTTAAGACTTGATCTTGATATGAGTTCATAAAAGGAACGGCGTTCAACCTCGGTAATATCTGTTGGTGTGGCAACTATATAATCTGCGGGACCGGGTTTTTTACTTCCGCTTAACTTTTTTATAAAATGAACAAAAAGAGCAGTCATATTAGCAACATCAGCAATAACACCGCTTCTGACAGGACTGGACACTACTATATTAGCCGGAGCTTTTTCATACATGTCATAAGCTTCATTCCCGGTAGCAATAATAGCATGCCTGTCAGCAACAGCAATCATATTGCGTTCGTCTAATACTATTCCCTGCCCTTTTTTGCTTATTTTAATTGTGCTTGTTCCAAAATCGATACCATATGATCTTTGAGCCATTGTGTAACTTCCTCCTATACAGATGTCGCTTTTTATTCATTAGTCGGCTTGACCCTTAAATATAAGGTGAAATACAGCCCGGTGTGAAAGAATGCCGGAGTATACTAGATTTATAATTGAGAGATTTTACAGAAGTCCCTGTTCCTTCAGACTGATATATCTATTATCACCAATAATAATATGATCCATAAGTGTTAAGCCTACTAAATTGCAGGCTTCCTTCATTCTTTTTGTTACCTGAATGTCCTCTGAGCTTGGAGAGGGATCCCCGCTTGGATGGTTATGAATCAGTATAATATTCACAGCATCCTCTCTTAATGCCTGTATCAGAACCTCCCTGACCGGCATAATGGAGGCATTGATTGTTCCTGTAGACATAACCGTGTCCTTAATTAATCTGCTTTTTGAATCAAGCATTACAAGCAGCACCTGCTCCCTTGAAAGATGGCGCAAATCCTGCATATAATAATCCGCTATGCTTTGTGGAGTAACAAATTTTAATTTTTCTTTATGTATCTCCTTTGACATCCTCTTAGTAAGCTCTGTCAGGCATAAAAGCTCTATGGCTTTTACTCTGCCTATACCTGATATCTGTGTAAGTTCCTTCATAGTCAGGTAATTAAGACCTTTAAGTCCCGGATTATTAGTCGAACAGTTAAGTACATTTACGGCTAAATCAATAGCCCGTAAGTTTTTTGTTCCCGTTCTTAGAATTACTGCTAAAAGCTCTGCATCTGACAAACTTCCGGGTCCATATAACTCACATTTTTCATAAGGACGTTCAGATACAGGTAATTCCTTGACAGTTAAATGATTATTTTTCAAGATAGCCTCCTTCTTTCTCTCTCCAAGAAATCAGTCGGACTATATCTTTTTATAAATTAATACTGCAGCTAAAGCGCCCAGTACACTTGCAATTGTTATCTTGATTCTGATGCCGATATGAACTGCAACAGCGCCTAAGTCCAGACTTACAACACCACTGCCGTCCGGATTTCCTACAGCAAAATCAAGTCCGGAGTTTAACCATGATAAAAAATCCACGCCGCGAACCAAATGTCCGATAAAGCTGCCTAAAACTATACCGACAAGAATCAAAAGAAATAAGGCCCATTTATTTTTACCCACGGATCTAGCCATAATAATTGCTCCTTTAAATTTCTTTTCTTGAATATGTAAAATTATTATTTTAATTCTAACATAAAAATGACTGATTGTATACAGTAAGAATGTAACTAAGTCATATCTGATGTCATTTTATCTGCTGATCAAACTTTATCAGTTTCTTGTCATAAAGACTCTGTAAGGACTTTAATATACCGTATTTTGCATGATACCATGTAAGTCCGCCTTGGAAGAATACTGTGTATGGCGGCTTAATAGGAGCATCGGCCGACAGCTCTATAGACGAACCTTGGACAAAGGCTCCGGCTGCCATTATCACGTCACAGTTATAGCCCGGTATTGGCCAGGGAACAGGCGTAACAAAGCTGTCTACAGGAGCAGCAGCCTGTATACCCTCGCAAAAGGCAATAACCGCCTCAGGACTGTTAAGGGTTACAGCCTGGATGATGTCATATCTGTCCTCATAAGAATCAGGGCGTACATAAAATCCAAAGTACTCATATAGCCTGGCAGCATATATGGCTCCCTTTAAAGCTCCGGATACAACCTGAGGTGCCATGAACAAGCCCTGGTAAAGACTTTGGTTTAATCCAAGAGTCGCACCGACTTCTTTGCCCAATCCCGGTGATGTAAGTCTAAAGGCTGCATTTTCTACATATTCGGTCTTTCCGACTATATATCCGCCGATAGGTGCAAGACCTCCGCCGGGATTTTTTATCAGAGAACCGACGCACAGATCGGCACCGACATCGGTCGGTTCAACAGTCTCTACGAATTCACCGTAACAATTATCAACCATACATATAAGATCCGGTTTAATATCCTTCATAAATGAAATCAAATCTCCGATCTGCTCTACTGACAGAGTTGGTCTGTCGGCATAGCCCTTGGATCTCTGAATTGTTGCCATCTTAGTCTTAGGTCCGATAGCTTTCTTTATACCATCGTAATCAAAGCTTCCGTCAGGTTTTAAATCAACCTGTTTGTAAGTAATATTATGTTCCGCCAAAGAGCCCCTAGTCTCTTTTATGCCTATTACTCCTTCAAGCGTATCATATGGTCTTCCTACAGGTGATAACAGCTCATCTCCGGGTCTTAGATTGCCAAAAAGTGCGACTGTCAGAGCATGAGTGCCGCTAATCAGCTGTGGTCTTACCAATGCGTCTTCAGCATGAAAAACATCGGCATAAACTTTTTCCAAAGTATCTCTGCCGATATCATTATATCCGTATCCGGTTGTTGCAGCAAAATGAATATCACTGACCCGGTTGTCCTGCATAGCCTTAAGTATCTTAAGCTGATTATATTCAGCGGTCTTATCTATATTATGAAATCTGTCCCTTAGGTCATTTTCTGTTTTTTTGCTTAATTCAAGCAGCCAAGAGTCGATTCCCATATTAGAATAAAAAGTATTCAAATCAGTAGTAATCACAAAACATCCTCCAACTTATTTAATAATATTTTTGCTTATGCTTATTATATATTCAATTATTTCATCATCATTAGCATAGTTGTCTTTATCTATCCATATAACATTCCTTTCCCGTTTAAACCATGTAATCTGCCTTTTTGCATAATGCCTTGTGTCTCTTTTCAGAATTTCAACTGCTTCATCAAGAGTACAGTTTCCTTCAAGGTAATCAATAATCTCTTTGTATCCCAAGCCCTGCATAGATACCATGCCTTTGGAATATCCCATATCTAATAGACTCTGTACCTCTTTAACAAGACCGTTCTTAATCATTATATCTACTCTGTTATTTATTCTGTCATATAGCTTTTTCCTGTCCATATTTAAGACAAAGTATTTATAATTATATGGAGATGTCTTTTTCCTCTGTTCTTCATTATGAGCTGATATGGGTTTGCCTGTCAGCCTGACATATTCTAAAGCACGAATGATACGCTTTGTATTATTAGGGTGAATAGCTGCACCGCTTTCCGGATCCGTATCCTTAAGCAATGCATGAAGATATCCCGAACCCTTTGTTTTGGCAAGCAGCTCAAGCTCGGCTCTGTAAGCATCATCAGATTCACTTTCTTCAAAATCTATATCATACAGCACGGCCTGAATATAAAAGCCTGTCCCGCCTACAAGTATAGGTATCTTATTTCTTTCATGTATGCTGTTAATATACCCTTTGGCATACTGCTGGAATTTTACAACATTAAATTCCTCATCGGGCTCAATTTCACTGATAAGATAATGAGGAATGCCTCCCATCTCATCATTGGTGATTTTGGCAGTTCCAATATCCATGAATTTGTACACCTGCATGGAATCTGCAGATATAATTTCACCATCCACAGCCTTAGCCAGGCTGACGGACAAGGAGGTTTTTCCTACAGATGTAGGACCTGTTAAGATTATAAGCGGTTTATTACTCATAGTACCCTCTTAAATTTCTTTTCTAATTCGTATTGACTTATTGAGATGATAACCGGTCTGCCGTGGGGGCAGTGATAAGGGTTTTCAAGGGAAAGTAATTCCTTAATTAAGGCAGCAGCTTCATCGGTTGAGAATGAATGGTTTGCTTTAACGGCTGCCTTACATGCCATAGATGCAGTCTTTTCCAATATGGATTCCGGACTAAGCTTATGGGCTGCCACCTCCTGAGTAAGCTCATCTAAAAATTCCAAGAACAAATCCTTATCTGTCAGATTGTATAAATCTGCAGGGACTGCTCTTAAGGAGAATTCATTTCCTCCAAAATGCTCGATTTCATAACCAAGCTTACTTAGAATCTCTTTATTATCATTAACAGTCTGCTGCTCTTTTAGTGTAAGTGTAAGTACTATCGGCGGCATCAGCAATTGTGATGAATGCTTATTTTCCCCGGCAGCAGTCATAATCCGTTCATACAGTACCTTTTCATGTGCAGCATGCTGATCGATTATATAAAGCTCTTTGTTATACTCTACCAGCCAGTAGGTTGAAAAGACCTGACCGATAATTCTATGATTAATAAGTGACTGTTCAGATATAAATGATACTTTGTCTGCGTCCAAATCTTCTGAGAATAAGTCCATTTGCTCCATCACCTTTATTTGAACCGAAGGACTGTCGGGACTGACACTATTATCATTGCTTTTTAGCTCGTTTGCAATGGTTTCCAGTACTTTTAGCCGATCCATACGGTTTTTCTCAAAAGGTTCGGGAAGCTTTGTGATATATTCTGTCTTATTTGTATTTTTCTTATTATCATCTGAAAGGCTTACCTTCGGTATCAATTCCTTACCGGACAAGGCATCTTTAATCAGATGATGAGTTATATCATAGATACTGTCCTGGTTATTAAGCTTAAGCTCAAGCTTTTGAGGATGAACATTTACATCCAGTAAGGATGGGGTAATCTCATAATACAGCGATGTGAAAGGATATTTGTGCTGCATCATAAAGGGCCTATATGCATCCTCTATTGCCTTGGTTATAATATAGTTCTTAATATATCTTCCGTTAATGAAATAATTTTCAAAACCGCGGTTACCCCTGCTTATTGTTGGCTTTCCGATATATCCTTTTATTTTAACATCCTTGGAGGTGTATTCCACATACAATAATTCCTTGGATATATCTCTTCCATAGATATGATAAAGAATATCTTTAATGTTATTATTGCCTGATGACTGCAGCTTTACTTTATTATTCACAATAAACCGAATAGAGACCTCCGGATGGGATACCATAAGACGTTCCATCAATTCGCTGACATAACCGGCTTCGGTTGCGGCGGTTTTTAAAAATTTGCGTCTTGCAGGTGTATTATAGAACAGATTTCGCACTATTATAGTTGTACCGGATGGACATCCGATTTCTTCAAAAGACTTTTCTTCTCCGCCTTCGATTATATATCTGTAACCATTTAAGGAAGAGGGTTCTTTGGTTATAAGCTCAACCTGCGATACTGCAGCTATGCTTGACAGAGCTTCTCCCCGAAAGCCCAAACTGGTGATATTAAAAAGATCCTCGGCAGAACGTATCTTACTGGTTGCATGACGCATAAAGGCTGCAGGAATATCCTCTTTAGCTATTCCTGTACCATTATCAGTTATTCTTATGAGGCTTAATCCGCCTTCTTTTATCTCGGCTGTAATGGCTGTGGCACCTGCATCAAGTGCATTTTCAATCAATTCCTTTACTACGGCACTCGGTCGTTCTACCACTTCACCGGCAGCTATTTGATTTATTGTATTTTCATCTAAGATACGGATTGTTGACATAGCTCTGTCCTTTCACAATATTTACGTATTGCATCAAAATAATAATTTACAATCTGTGCGGTACGGTCTTAATAGCCTATATTCTGTCTTTTATCTTCTTTTGAAGCTGATATAACTTGTTTATAGCATCCAGCGGAGTTAATCTGGCAATATCCATTTCTCTGATTTCGGTAATAATATCCTCATTTCCGGATAATGAGAACAACGAAAGCTGTTCTACATGCGTAGTATCATAAAACATATCCTTGGAATTATTTTCTACACCTGTAGAAATATCCTTTGCCCTTAGGGCGATATCGTTGTTGCTTAGTTTTTCTGCAATTTGATTTGCCCGTTTTAATACGGATGCAGGAACACCGGCAAGCTTTGCAACCTGAATCCCATAGCTTTTATCGGCACTTCCTTTTACTATCTTTCTTAGGAAGATTATATCATCGCCCTGCTCCTTAACGGCAATACGATAATTGTTAACGCCCTCAAGCTTTCCTTCCAATTCACTAAGCTCGTGGTAATGTGTTGCGAATAGTGTCTTGGCACCAAGCATGGAATTATTGCTGATATGCTCTATAACTGCCCATGCAATTGAAAGCCCGTCAAATGTACTGGTTCCTCTGCCTATTTCATCAAGAATAAGAAGACTGTTCTTTGTGGCATTTCGCAGAATATTGGCCACCTCGGTCATTTCAACCATAAAGGTACTCTGACCGCCTGCAAGGTCGTCCGATGCCCCTACTCTGGTAAATATCCTGTCTACAATGCCTATATCCGCACTGTCAGCAGGAACAAAGCTTCCTATCTGTGCCATCAGAACGATTAAAGCAGTCTGTCTCATGTAGGTTGATTTTCCTGCCATATTTGGACCTGTTATGATGGAGACTCGATTAGCATCATTATCAAGTAATGTGTCATTAGCTACAAACATATCATTTGTAATAGTCTTTTCAACAACGGCGTGTCTGCCGTTTTTTATGACGATTCGTCCTTCGGTATTAATATTTGGACATACGTAATTGTTTCTTTCTGCAACCAAAGCCAGTGATGCAAACACATCAAGCTTTGCTATTGCTTTAGCGGTTTTCTGAATTCGCTTAACCTCAAGCCCGATTTGATCCCTAATTTCGCAGAATAAATCATATTCCAGAGAAAAAAGCTTATCTTCCGCACCCAGAATTATATCTTCCAGTTCCTTAAGTTTATCAGTGGTGTAGCGTTCGGCATTGGCTAAGGTTTGCTTTCTTGTCCAGTCCTTGGGAACGAGGTTCTGATAAGAATTCGTCACCTCGAGGTAATATCCGAAGACACGGTTATATTTGATTCTCAGATTCTTAATACCTGTTGCTTCACGCTCCTTGTTTTCAAGCTCCATGAGCCAGTCCTTGCCTTCGGTTTTAGCCTTTCTGAGGCGGTCAACCTCCTTATTATAGCCCTCTCTGATTATTCCGCCCTCCTTAACATTAATAGGAGGCTCATCCTCTATTGAGCTGTTAATAAGCTCATATATATCTGATAAATCATCAATCTCATTATAGATGTCTTTAATAAGCTTACTGTCAATATGCTGAATTAGAAATTTTATATGAGGAAGCATTTCCAATGATGTTTTAAAAGCAATTAAATCTCTCGGATTGGCACTTTTATAGCTTATCTTCCCCATAAGTCTTTCCAGATCATATATTGAACCGAGATACTCCCGTATCTCTTCTCTTGTTATCATATTTTCTTTTAGTGATTTCACCGCTGCAAGCCTTTGAGTAATCATTTCATAATCGACTAGGGGCTGTTCCAGATAGCTTCTAAGAAGTCTTGCTCCCATGGCCGTTTTGGTCTTGTCAAGAACCCACAGCAAAGAACCTCTTTTTTGTTTATCACGGATGGTTTCTGTAAGCTCCAGATTACGAACTGTGGAGCTGTCAAGAAGCATGAACTTATCATATGTATAAGGTGTGAGCTTTGTTATATGGGATAATGCGGTTTTCTGAGTTTCTGTAAGAAACAGCATTATACTTCCTGCAGCTATGGTTCCGATTGTATAATCCTTAAGACCGATTCCGTCAAGACTTCCTACATCAAAATGCTCCATTAAGGCTCTTACACATAATGCATCATCAAAATACCAAGGCTCCAGAGGAGATATTGCAATATTATATGCTGTCTTTAGGGCAGTGATATCTATTCCGGATACAAGGAAGGAGTCGTTGCAGATAATTTCTGACGGAGACCATTTGTATATCTCGTCCATAAGCTTTCGGATATCGTCTATCTCTGTAACATAATAATCTCCTGTTGTGATATCTGCAACTGAGATACCGTATATGTTTGTAGTATGTACAACACTCATCAGATAATTATTCTTAGTCTCATCAAGAACCTGTGTATTAAGATTCGTTCCGGGGCTGACTATTCTTACAACATCTCTTTTTACCAGTCCCTTTGCGGTCTTTGGATCCTCTACCTGTTCACAGATTGCAACGCGGTATCCACGGGCAATAAGCTTACTGAGATAATTATCCGCAGCGTGATATGGTACACCGCACATAGGTGCACGCTCTTCGTTACCGATGCTTTTCCCTGTAAGTGCTATCTCCAGTTCTTTGGAGCAAATCTTAGCATCCTCAAAGAACATCTCATAAAAATCACCTAAACGGTAAAAAAGAATACAGTCTTTATATTGCTCCTTTATCTGCATATACTGCTGCATTAGCGGAGTTAAATTTGTCATGGTTGTATACGGTCCTTTCATATGTATCTTATTTGTTATGTAGTGGATGGTATATCATCTGATAGGTTCTCTCCATCGGCTACCGTGGTTGCCAATAAATCACAGCGTTCATTCTGAGGATGTCCGTCATGACCTCTAACCCATATATATTCAACCTTATGAGGCTCCATTGCTTTTAGAAGCCGCTTCCATAGGTCAACATTCTTCACAGGCTCGTTCTGTCCTCTCTTCCATCCCTTCTTAATCCAGCCATCAAGCCAATGCTCATTAAATGCCTTTACAAGATATTGCGAATCAGAATATAACGTAACATGGCAGGGCTTTGTCAGAGCTTCAAGCCCGACGATTGCTGCCATAAGTTCCATTCTGTTATTGGTGGTTTTTTTAAAACCGCCGCTATATTCCCTTACATGCATATTACCCTTTGAATCAATGTATTCAATTATTGTTCCATATCCGCCGGGACCTTCCGGATTTCCTCTGGCAGAACCGTCTGTGTATATATTTACTTTTGCAAGCATTAGTCCAGAACACTCCAATCTCCTGTTCTCATATATTCATCTACCGCTGCTTCAGCTTCTTCAATAATGTTCTTGGAATATCCCAGAAGGTTAAGAAGCTTAATAGCATTTTTTGATACCGCTCTTCCCTTGTGCAGCTTATAGTCAAAAAGAACCCGGTTATCCTCGATTCTTTCTCTAAAATGATAATTGGAATAATATTTTTCTAAGATATAAGTAAGCTCAATATCATGCGTAGCGGCAAAACAAAGGGCATTTTCTTTTGTTAATGAAGCCAGAATCCTTGATGATGCGGCTATTCTTTCCGGAGTATTGGTACCGCGAAGCACCTCATCTACAAAGCATAGTATGGGATATTTGCCCTTTGCATTGTCCAGTATACGTTTTAACGATTTGATTTCTACGATGAAATAGCTTTCCTTACTGATGATATTGTCCTTTAAAGCCATTGATGAATATATAACAAAAAAGTTTGCTTTACATTCCTCGCTGAGTGATGTATATATCGTTTGCGATAATATCTGATTTATTGCCAATGATTTTATGAATGTAGATTTACCCGATGCATTCGAACCGGTAATCAGCGTGCATGTATCCTCAGTAATGGAATTAGGTATCGGATTATCTATCAACGGATGATATACATTGGTAACTGACAGCATAGGACGGCTGTTATTATGATAAAGCTTTGGAACAGAATAATATTTAACCATATCTCTGAAGGATGCGGCAGCTATCATACTGTCCAGAAAGCCGGCTATTTTAAATATTCTTAACATTGCGTCTTTATTCTTCTTAAAGAAGCTTAACATTTTATTATATTTGATCAGATCATGATGAGTGATCATGCGGTAATAATCCATCATGGCATCAAGAATACTGCCGCTTACATTTCTTGCAACTACTATAGATGAACCCCTCTTATACTGCCTGAATAATTTCAGGTCGGAAGCCAAGCGTTTATTATACTTATCCAATTCCGGTACGGACAGTTTAAGCAGCTCTTCGATATTGTCGAGGAGTCTTAGCTGGAATGCTATTATAAGAATAAAATTATCAAAATTAGCCTTATATTTAAGATATGAAACAATGTTAAATACAATAAAAAACATTGTTAAACCAACACCTAAGGTCGGGTATACGAATATTAAAGCTAAAGATATTATGATACATAGAATCAAAAGATAATGCGGCAGGTTGCTTTTTGGTTCCTGCTTACTGAGCCTGTCGACATATTCAAAGGCAGATATTTTTCTAAGCTTACCAATCTTATGAAGCTTAGTTTGAATAAGTGTTCTTACATTTATATCAGACTGAAAAAATTCTATCAATCGGTTTCTTTCTTCAAGCTCTTCTGTTTCAAAGCATGGTTTACGAAGCAGTGCATACAGATATTCTTCTCCAAGCGAGCTTTGTGTATTATTGATTCTTCTGTATATCTCGTCCATATCTAGGTCGTTCCAGGTGATATCATCAACATCCATATAATCATTCTTCTGCGTAAGGTAAAAGGCTTTTATGGATTCCATTTTTTCAGATGTATATTCGGATTCGCAAGCAGTACCCCATTCTTCTTTTAAGCGATTTGTAATATACTTTTTTTGCTTATATTCACTTACAGTACTATAGATTACAAGTCCAAGGGTAACAACCAAAAAATAAAAAATAAAATCCATATGGGTTCTCCTAACTATTTATTCAAGTACACTTTATTATATATTTGCTGCGATTTTCAAACATTGGTGCTTCTCATAAATCACACTAATTATTGTATAATATCACAATTGGTTTGTCCAGTTAATATAAAGAGCCATAGTACTAAACTACGGCTCTAAAATATGCTTTATTCTAATCAATCTTTACTCTTATTAGTTGCTTACTGTCTTGCTTAATTCAGTTCGTTTATCAGTCATTAATGATTCTTACACATTTAACAGGTGTTCTGTAATATGCACTGGATATCTTTATACCGTCTCTTCTGTTACTTGCATGAATTATTTTGTTGTTGCCGATATAAATTGCTACATGGTTAATATATGATTTACTGCCGTAGAATATAAGGTCACCGGCTTTTAATTGTGATGTTGATATTGTTGTTCCTCTACTGGATTTAGCCTGTTCTCTTGATGTTCTTGGTAATGAGTAACCATACTCGGCAAATACCGCCTGCACAAATCCTGAACAATCCACACCCTTGTTGTTTATTAATCTGCTGCGTCCTGAGCCACCCCATACATATCGGTAGCCAAGGAACTTCTTAGCGTAGTTTACAATATTTGCTCTTTTACTGGATACGCCGGGGCCTAATGATAATTCTTCCAAAGTATATGCATGGGCAAGCTTATAGGATAAGTCCACATATTCCTTTGCAACATAACCGACTGTACCGGTCTCGGAATCATCCCCGTCTAAGCTGACCTTTACCCATTTGTTAATTTCTTCACCATAAGTTACAACCAGTGGATCAAGTACAAGAATTTCTTCTCCCGGTGCAATAGAGTCAATAATATTATCATCTTTAATGGAAGGATCTTTTCTGACACGAAGATTGCCGTTACCGTTAAATGTGGCTACATGGTTAGCAATCTCTAAGGCCAGCTTTGAAGCTTCCTGTCCTATGATAAGGTATTCACTCTTTACGTATCCTGTTACTTTACCGGATGTAATCTTAGTCCATCCGTTATTATCGGGCTCAAGAATCTCACATCCTGAATGTCTTGGCATCTTTCCGAGAATCTTACCATTCTCATCAGGCTCCTTACGAACTAAAAGATTCGTGGTTACATCAGCTATTCCAATGTTATAAAAGCCCGGAATAGGTGTATCGTAAGATGACATTGTAGAGATATCCGTATCTTCTGCTACAGGAGGTATATCTATTCCTGTTTTATCATAAATGAAACCTGCAACCGCATGTTCTGTAGCCATCGCAGGAGTAGAATTCGTAGAAAATAATAATACTCCGATAACACATATAAAGGAATACTTCAAATGCTTATAATTCATTTCGAAAGGTCCTCCGATTACTCTTGTATTACTCGATGAGGTCAATAATAATCCAAGTAATAATAAGTATTAACAAAAATGTTACATAAATATTAAATGTATTACGGGAATATTATAGCAAAGCGGTATATTTTTGTCAACAATATGTCAAAAAAATTTTGGTTTTCAGCACTATTAACAAAACGAGGTGCTATATTAGGACTAATTGCCCATAAACAAGCCGTCCGATACAAAAAACGCTGTAATAGACGGCTTAACAATTAAGATATTATTTAATACTTTTTTAAAAAATTATATTATAATGCAAATCAGACCACCGCTGCTGTCATTAATAATCTTTTGCATAGTTTCCTGAAGCTTAAGCTGACTGTCATCTGAAAGCTTATTAAGCTTACTGTTTATTCCGTCATCTACAAGCTGACGAATGGATTTTCCAAAGATATTCGTCTCCCAGATTCCTTCCTGATTATCCTTTGCATTCTCATTTATATAATTGATCAGGTCCTTAGCCTGTTCTTCCGTACCAATTATGGGAGCAACTTCGGTCATTATTTCTGCCCTGATCATATGAATGGAAGGAGCACTTGCTTTAATCTTGACACCGTACTTGCTTCCGTGCTTCATAACTTCCGGCTCTTCTATACTGATTTCGTCTTTCATAGGTGAAACAATGCCGTATCCCTTGTTTCTTACCTGCATAACTGCTTGAGATACCATCTCGAATTCATTCTTCTTGGCAGCCAGCTCCCTAATCGTAGAAATCAGCTGATATTCACCTGTTATAGGTACTCCAATCATATCGCTCAGTATTTTGTAATAATACTCATCATCAAACTCTACATTTACTGTTACAGCACCGTTTTGCGTATCAACCTTTTCTACCTTAAAGCGTTTTACATATTCGCTGTCGGTACCTAAGTTGTCTGTGTTGACATCCTTTATTTGGCTGATGTTTTGGAACAATGCTTTTGCTGCTGAAATCAGATCCTTCTTTAACCAGTGGTCTGTCGGAAGCATTTCAGCCCATTTTGGCATATAAAAATTAAGTTCTGTAATCGGGAAAACAGACAGGATGTTTTCCATTATATGATGGATATCTTCTTTTTTCAGCTGTTCACAATTGACAGGCATAACGGTTACGTCAAATCTTTGTTCAATCTCTTCGGCAATTCTTAGAGTATCATTTGAATATGGCTTGCTGGTATTCAAAATCACTATAAAAGGCTTACCCAGACGTTTCAATTCCTCAATGGTTCTCTCTTCCGGTATCATAAAATTATTTCTTGGAATGTCTCCAAAGCTTCCATCAGTTGTGACAATAATACCTATCGTGGAATGGTCGTTAATCACTTTCTTTGTTCCAAGCTCCGCAGCCTGAGTAAATGGAATTTCATGATCAAACCATGGCGTTTTTACCATCCGTTCCTGATTGTTCTCGATATGACCTGAGGCACCATCCACCATATACCCGACACAATCAATGAGCCGTACATTTACTTTTGTTTCATTATTCAGTGAAATTTGAGCTGCTTCCTTAGGTATGAATTTTGGCTCGGTAGTCATTATTGTTTTACCGGCTGCAGCCTGAGGAAGTTCATCTACTGCCCTCTCTCTGCTATGGACATCCTGAATTTCCGGTATTACCAAGAGATCCATGAATCTCTTAATAAAGGTAGATTTTCCTGTTCTGACCGGCCCTACCACACCTATGTATATTTCACCGCCTGTCCTAGCTTGAATATCATTATAAATATCAAACTGCCCTAACATATGTCAACCTCCTATTGGTTATAGTTAAAGATATGCTGGGCAGTAAAAATCTATGATATTAAATGGTGCCTTAAATGGTGTCTGTCACCATTACAGTGTTACATCATTTAAAATTTTTGTAATGGTGCCTGTCACCATTAACCGTCCGAATTTATTCAAAGGATATATTCGGAATACAGCTTTACCTTCTATATGACTTATATCAACCAAACCAAAGGATCTGCTGTCCATACTGTGTTCGCGGTTATCTCCCATTACAAAAACCTGATTATCACCTACAGTAACAGGCAGCCGGAAATCAGCCTGCATGGTAATTCCTTTGACATAAGGCTCCTCCAGCAGTTCACCATTCAGGTAGACATGCCCGTCAATTATATCAATAACATCACCCGGTATGCCAATCACCCTTTTAACGAGTCTGTCCCTGCTTTCATCCTCATCTTTTTTGAATGGATTAATAATTTTAAGTGAATATAAAAATTCCCGGGCAAAGGAACCTATTTCTCTGCTTTGATAAAAAACAATAATATCTCCCTTTTTGGGAAGTTTATTCTTATAAGCCAAGCGGTTAATAATCAGTGTTTGACCCTCAAACAAAGTGTCTTGCATAGAAACCTCTTTAACAGTAGCCAAAGCAAATAATTGGCTGTTAATCAGTGTAGATAATAACAAAGCAATAACAATAATGATAAGCCAGCTTAGAATTTCTTTTAAGATATTGACCCATTTATTCATGAATATATCCTCTCTTGTTGACAGACACCATTACAGAATTGTAACATCGTTAACATTTTTGTAATGGTGCCTGTCACTGTTACAGAATTGTTACATCATTTAATATTTTTGTAATGGTGCCTGTCACCATTAATTCCATTCCAGTGTACTGTATTCCTTACGCTTGTCCCGTACAAGTAAGTCTGCAACGGCATCTTCCGGCGATTTGCCTTCGAATAATACAAGGTTAATCTGTTCTACGATTGGCATTTCTACATTGTATTTTTTTGCAAGGGTAAGGGCGGCTTTTGCGGTGTTGACTCCTTCAATCGCCTGATTGACTTTCTTTGCGACCTCTTCCATTGAATATCCTTTACCGATTAAGAATCCGGCATTCCTGTTACGGCTGTGCTTACTTGTGCAAGTAACGAATAAATCACCCATTCCTGATAAGCCTGAGAAGGTTTCCATATATCCGCCCATAGCCATGCCTAGTCTGCTGATTTCAGCCATACCACGGGTCATAAGGGCTGCCTTCGTATTATCACCAAGACCAAGTCCGTCAATTACACCTGCGGCAAGAGCTATGACATTCTTTAAGGATCCTCCCAGTTCAATACCTATTATGTCGGGGCTTGTATAGACTCTGAACACCTCATTCATGAATACATCCTGGATATATTGTGCTGTCTTCTTGCAGGATGAACCCACAACAATTGTTGTTGGAATTCTGCGGCTTACTTCCTCTGCATGGCTTGGTCCGGACATGACAGTAACCTCAGCCTGAGGAATCTCTTCTTTGATAACATCTGCCAGAGTAAGCAATGTTCCATTTTCCAACCCCTTTGACACATTAACTATAATCTGTCCTTCTTTTATAAATGGAGACGCTTCCTTTGCAGTCACCCGGATATATGGCGATGCCACAGCCATTACTATTATATCCTTATCGGAACATGCTTCCTTAAGATCAAGTGTTATCTTAATTTGATTCGGAAGCTTTGCTCCCGGAAGATTCTTAATATTGTCTCTTGACTCATCCAAATCCTTTGCTTCTTTTTCAAGCTTTGACCACATGGTAACCTCATGACCATTGTCTGAAAGAAGGATTGCTATTGCGGTTCCCCATGTTCCGGCACCAAGTATCCCGATTTTATTCATGAAATACCTCCTTAATTGTCTATTCGTACTCTTTGTCCAAGTTTATTCTCAGTTCCATTAAGTAAACGCTTAATGTTGGATTTGTGCTTTATAAATGCCAATGCAGTATATGCCAATGCTACAAAAAGCATATGTAAATCACCGGGATTGCGTATAGCTATCCAGGTAGGAAACATAATCGCTATTAATAAAGAACCTACAGATACATACCGTGTTACCGCAACCGATAAAACAAATATAGGAAGTCCAAAGGGAACTATCAAAGGATCAATTGCCACTATGGCTCCTGCTGTAGCTGCTATACCTTTACCGCCTTTAAATTTTAACCATACCGGGAAATTGTGCCCCAAAACCACACCCAGACCGGTATAAAGTGATAAGAGCATTACATATTCAAAATCGGCAAAGAATACAAATCTTACTAAAATAACAGCTATAACAGCCTTAAGCATATCGCCGAGAAGAGTAAGGATTCCGGCTTTTGCACCCAATGTCCGAAGTGCATTTGTTGTACCTGAGCTTTTGCTTCCATATTGTCTTATATCAATTTTTTTCATTTTTCCGATAAAAAAACCGGTAGAGAAACAGCCAAATATATAACCAAATAAAATGCATTTTATTATAGAAATAACCATCATATTCAGTTCCCCTTTCGCTCACGAATTAAGAATCTTAAGGAAGTCCCGGCAAATCCAAAGGCTTCACGTATTTTATTCTCAATATATCTTGTGTATGAAAAATGAATAAGCTTCTTATCATTCACGAATATTACGAATGTCGGAGGTTTAACTGATACTTGAGTAATATAGTATAGCTTCAGTTGCCTTCCTTTATCTGATGGCGGTTGTTGAAGTGCTGTGGCTTCAGCTAAAATTTCATTCAATACACCCGTTGATATTCTAAGATTTTGGTTTTGAATGACCACTTCTATGATATCAAACAGTTTATTGAGCCTTTGACCTGTCTCTGCTGATATAAATATTATTTCTGCATATGCTGCAAATGAAAGAACAGTTCTTATATCATTTGTATATTTGTTTACTGTTTTATTATCCTTCTTGATCAGATCCCATTTGTTGACGGCTATAACAATGCCCTTGCCCCTATCATGGGCTATTCCTGCGATTTTGGCATCCTGCTCCGTAACCCCTTCTGTAGCATCTATGACAAGTACTACCACATCGGAACGTTCTATGGCTGCTACGGTGCGGACAATACTGAAGCGCTCCAAGTTTTCTTTGATTTTGCTTTTCCTTCTCAGTCCGGCAGTATCTATAAATATATATTCCTTTTTGTTTCTTCGGATCGGTGTATCTATAGCATCTCTTGTAGTTCCTGCAATGTCTGATACAATTACACGGTTTTCACCTACAATCTTGTTGACGATGGACGATTTGCCCACATTCGGCTTACCTACTATAGCGATTCTGGGACGGTCATCTTCCGCATCCGAATCGGATGTGTTGTCAAAATGCTTTACAACCTCATCAAGCATATCACCGAAGCCAAGCTTTGAAGCTGCCGATATAGGATGTGGATCTCCTATTCCAAGATTATAGAATTCATAAACATCAGGCATCAGCTTATCAAAATTATCCACCTTATTTACTACCAATACGATGGGCTTGTTGCTTCTCCTAAGCATATCAGCCACTTTAGAATCTGCATCTACGAGTCCTTGACGGACATCAACAAGAAATATTATTACATCTGCGGTATCTATGGCGATTTCCGCCTGCTCGCGCATATAGGTAAGCATTTCATCCTTGCTGTCCGGTTCAATTCCTCCTGTATCTATTAACGTAAATTGTGTATTTAACCATGTAACATCAGCATATATTCTGTCTCTGGTTACACCGGGAATATCGTCAACAATGGATATCCGCTCACCCGCCAAAGCATTAAATAACGTGGATTTTCCAACATTAGGCCTGCCGATAATGGCTACAATTGTTTTCTTCATGTTTTCTCCTTGCTCTGTACATGTAATTTTCGTTATGCATTTTACATGCATAAGCTTCAAATATTAAATCTATTATAGAAACTAAATATTTAATACAGCATCTAGGAAAGACTTTCCATCTGATTTTACAACACGTATTCCTGTTTGTAAAGCCTTTTCAATGTCATGGATTGTGATATCATCAAGCAGTGTGGTCTCTCCGTGACGAAGAAGAACTTCAGGCAGCAGCAGGCAGCTGCCGAGATTTTTGCCTTTTAACTGCTTTATAATATCAGCACCGGTCAACAGTCCGGTAACTGTAATATTCCTTCCAAAGAAATCATTTTCTATTGTATAAATATGAAGCTTTATATTAGGGAATTTGCCCATAATTTTATCTGCCATCTGCATGATAAACGGACCGGCAAGAACACCTGTAGCTATGGATAATTCTTTCTCTCTGTCATCACCTGTAAGCTCATCAAAACAGTTGCAGAACTCATCTGTAAATGACCTGAGAAGTCCGACTCCGTTCTCAATCTGAGGATATCCCTCATAAGAATCTTCATCAGGAATCGGAAGATCGGCTTTGATGTACCATTCATCAGCACAATAGATGAATCTTGTCCGATAATTGTTAAGAAAAACATTCTGCCAGCGATGAACGGTATCTATAACTTCAGCCGCATCTTCTTTTGAAAATGGCTCAAGCGGTGTCAGTTTATCCCGAAATTTTGTTAATCCTACAGGTACAACCGATACACTTTTCATTTCAGGTAAAAATGTAGCCAAATCATGTATGGTTTTCTCAAGCTCCTGCTTATCATTCCACCCTTTACACAGTACAATCTGACCGTTAAGGGTAATTCCGGCTTCCTTAAGCTTATACATCTTAGAAAGAGAGCTTCCTGCAAAACGGTTATTAAGCATCCTGCATCTAAGCTCTTCATTGGTAGTATGGATTGAAATATTTATAGGTGACAGCTTATAAAATATAATCCTGTCAACTTCCTCATCACTAAGATTTGTCAGTGTAATATAATTTCCCTGCAGAAATGATAATCTGGCATCATCATCCTTAAAATATAAGGTTTCCCGCATATTCGGAGGCATTTGGTCTATGAAGCAGAATATGCATTTGTTCCGGCAGGAATTATATGAATCCATAAGCCCTTCTTCAAATATTATGCCAAGATCATCATCATAATCCTTTTCGATATCAAACTCCCACTCTTCGCCGTCAGGCTTTCTTATCAATACGGTAATATTATCATCTTTAATCAGATAATGATAATCAAGAACATCTTTTATATTTGTATTATTAATCGATATTAGCTCATCGCCGCAGGCGATACCAAGCTCATCTGCAATGCTTCCCGGTTCAACATCTTTAACAATATGTGATTTATTCTTCATAAATATCTCCGTTCTACTAAAATAGTATTTTTAATTATTTTACAGCTTCAGTGTCTTTAATGGCAAGAAATGCAGCAAGACTGCCGCGCTTTCCGCCGGTTTTTCTGTGGGAGAACAAAAGCTCATGATTACAGGATGTACATACCTTACTGATATGTATATGCTCATCTGACAGACCCGCATCAAGAAGCACTCTGCGGTTAGCCTCCCAGAGATTTAGCTGATATCTGCCTTTATCGTTTTTTAAAAGGATAGCTGATATATTATCAGAAAAAACATACATAAACTTAACAGCCACTTCCTCTCCCACCTCATAGCAGTCCGCACATATAGACGGACCTATAACAGCAATAATATCCTTAGGGTTGCTGTTAAAAGCACAGACCATCTCATCAATTGTAATCTGTCCAATCCTTCCGACAGTTCCCTTCCATCCGCTGTGAGATAGACCGATTGCTTTCTTAACCGGATC
>DUQV01000009.1 GCA_012837605.1 Clostridiales bacterium
ATATCGTATCATCGGATTCGTCATCCTCCGGATTCTCATCTTCATATCCATTATCCCCCAAATTCTCATCAGATTCACTGTCATCTAAGTCTTCCTCATCAGACTCATCATCTTCCAAATCCATATCATCATCTACAAATTCTTCATCTGTCAGTTCATCAGAAGGGATCGGTTCCTCCAATTCCTCTTCAGGAATAGGAGTAGGGGTAATAGGAGGTTTATAATTTATTAGATCAGCATATTTCTCTTCAAAATCAAAGTCTTTACCGGGCACATAATTATAGTATTCATCCAAGGTCATATTGTTGGAGTACAGATAGTTGGCCAAATCCTCTCCCACATATCTTATATGCCAAGGTTCATATGCATAGCCGGTAACATCATAGTGATCCTTAGGATACCGTATAATAAACCCGAATCTATGCGCATTTTCAGCAAGCCATTTTCCCTCATTACATTTGGCAAATGAGGTAACCAGCTTATAACGAACGGACTTTGATGATACATCCATTGCCAAACCGGTCTGATGCTCACTGGTTCCCGGAGCGGCAGAATATCTAAGTGTATGCTTTTTCCCTTTATGAACAATATTATTGAGGAAGATTTCTTTCTGACGTTCATATGATCTGTATCCGGATATGGCATACAGGGTGTATCCGTCTTCCAGAGCAGCTGCAAATAACCTCTCTATAGCTTCTGCAGCTTCTTTGCGCATATATTTTCTTTCACTGTCGCCGGTGATATCAAAGGGTATGTTGGGTATCACCAGATTCTCAGGAACGTAATCCTGCGGAAGACAGTATTCTTTGTTTACAAATACAGTAATGCTTTTGGGGTCCAAGTCCATCTCAGTCGAAGGGATCCATGGAGTTTTGGTTGGTTCGTTTATTTGCATATGATCCTCTTTATTATCTTCATTATTATCACTATCATCATATTCATAAGTAGGAGGAATATATGTATAATTACCGGATTTCTCTACGGATTTGGATATGGCGCTGCCTGATACCACAGAGGCAGCAACTGTGTCCCGGTCTGTATGTAAAGGGTTATTGCTCCTTGATGAATCCTTACGGAAAAACAAGTATCCTGTCAGGATAAACATAATCAGAACACATAATGTAATAATAATAGGTATTTTGATTTTTCCCATAAGGTACTCCCTTCTTGCCTGAACGTCTTGGGCTAGTCTGCTTATTCGCGTACATTATAACATAAAAGGTACTTAGCATAAAATAAAATATTTGGCAGTTTAATAGCTGTTAAAGTATTCATTCAGCAGCCTTGTCTTTAATTCGTAGAGCTTATTGGATAAATCCACATAAACATTATGTGGATTGGCAAGTCTTCTGCATTCATCCCAAAGGGTATCTTGTTCCTTTGCACAGTATTCACGGATCTCCATAACTGAAGGAGAAGTATATACACATTCGCCCTTAAGGAATATCGGAACAAGCAGCTCTCTTAAAACATATGTGTTTGGCTTAAGATAAGTCTTCTTCCAGGTTGCCAGCGGGTCAAACAGTAACAGGGGCTTATCAGAAGTAAAATGCTCATCTACTAAGGTTATTAGGTCTGCTTTAATCTTTCCGCTATCCTTTTCATATACTCTATATATCTTTTTATTTCCCGGATTGGTAATCTTCCATTGGTTCTCTGACAGCTTCATACGGGGAATAAACTTGCCGTTTCTTTCGATGGCAGACAGCTTATAAACTCCGCCAAAGGATGGACAGTCTTTGGAGGTGATAAGCTTGGTGCCCACACCCCATGAATCAATCTTAGCATCCTGCGAATTCAGGGATTCTATGATATATTCGTCCAAATCACTTGAAGCTGTTATGGTTGCCTCGGTAAAGCCTGCATCGTCAAGCATCTTTCTGGCCATCTTTGACAGATAAGCCAGATCTCCGCTATCCAATCGTATACCGTATTTCTCCGGCATCCTGCCGCTGTCACGAAGCTCCTTGAATACCTGAATTGCATTCGGCAGACCACTGCGAAGAGTATCGTAGGTATCCACGAGTAAGGTTGTATTTAAAGGATAAAGCTCTGCATATTTACGAAATGCAGTCAGCTCATCCTCAAAGCTCATAATCCAGCTATGTGCATGGGTTCCTAGAGCGGGCAAATCATACAGCTTGGCGGATAAAACATTGCTTGTTCCGATACAGCCTCCTATAACAGCGGCTCTTGCACCTAAGGTTCCCGCATCGGGTCCTTGTGCCCTTCTTAAGCCAAACTCCATAACGGGTGCTCCGGCTGCGGCATATACTACACGGGATGCTTTAGTGGCTATCAGACTTTGATGATTAATAAAATTCAGTATGGCAGCTTCTACCAACTGAGCTTCCATTATGGGGGCTATAACCTTAATTAAAGGCTCCATCGGAAATACAACAGTTCCCTCAGGAATAGCATAGATATCCCCGGTAAAACGAAAATCCCTCAAATATGAAAGAAAGCCTTCATCAAATATCTTCAATGAACGCAGATATTCGATATCATCCTCTTTGAATCTAAGATTCTTAATATAGTCTATTACCTGTTCCAGACCGGCACAGATGGCATAGCCACTACTACAGGGGTTGTCCCTATAAAACATATCGAATATAACAGTATCGTTATTCTTATTGTTATAGTAGCCCTGCATCATGGTAAGCTCATAAAAGTCTGTCAGTAGAGTCAAGTTTTGCGTGCTCATTTTTATCCACCTTCAATTCTGATTTATTAACATATTAATACTCAATTCAAACTCATACATTAATTATTGTATCATATTGTTCTAAATAAGAAATACTAAGATGCTTCTGTTTAAAATTATTTGAAAATTATTGATGAAAAATATCATGTAATACCGATAATTCATTATCCAAGATATATCAGTTTTTATGTAAAGTCAAGAAAACTATTGAAATATTTACGGAAGTATTATTGTGTCTGGCTTAATGAATAAATAGAATTCTCTATGACCGTAAAATGCAGGATTATGATGTGATAAAACAACGCACCTTATTTTATTACAAATAATAATTATTAACCCCCTTTTTCAAAGAAAATATTAAAAAAACATAAGCAATTGCATTATAAGTTTAATAAAACTATTGACATTTATGGCAAGGTTCTGACTATGATTGGAACAGAACGGCATGGGAGGGGGTGCTTCCGGCTTTGTAGCGGTATGTGGAGCCATCGGTGCAGGCATAGCGGCGGCAAATGCAATAACAAATGCAGTAACTTCCTTTAAGGCAGCCAATGCCGCATGTAACGGAGATCCGACATGGGCGAGAAGATACAGTAAGCAGGACACGCTGTCCCAGGTTATCCGAGAGACTAATTTTAACAATAAATACTTAAACGACTTATCCTATAAAGGAGCAAAGCTAATCGATAATACAGAGCAAATATGTGCTTTTGTAGGGCTTGCACAGTTGGGGTTAAGTCTAAAGAATGTATTTTCAAGAAATCTGAAAATATCATTTAAACCTGGTAATTTTAAGGCGAGTATTAAGGAAAGCTATTCGAGTCTCAAGATAAAATCAAAGAGAGGATTTACGAACCTTAAAGCAAGCATAAAGAACGAATTTAAAAACATCAGGGGGAGCATCAAGAACATATTTGGGAAAGCAGACAACTTGGATGATATATCTGCATTAAATATCATAGATGATATTAATCCACATGTGACAGGTGGTACAAGTATCAGCCTGATGGATGATGTCAATGTAAATGTGGTGGATGATGTATTTACAGAGGGAGGCTCTGAGGCTGTACCTAAACCTTATACGAATAGCAGACCATCATATAGAAATGGTGTGGTGGATCAAGTTTGGGAAAATGCTAAGGGACCAGATGGATTTGTTAGAGATCCTAATACAGGAGATATAATTCATTTCATATAGCCTCTTCATTCTATTAATGTATCTTATATATCATTCAACAAAATTTAAGTGTCAAACAAGTCAAAATATGTATCTAATCCCGAATAAATTTTTACATCCCTAAAATTATTTTTACACGCTATGCTGAAATTATGGCTAAAGCCATATTGCTCAATCTGATTAATAGGTATAAAAACCACATTTTTAATGGGAGTTGTTTCATGTTGATTGTCTGATATACGTATTGATCCACCAACCCTTTTAACCATAATAAGTATATGTAAAGCAGAAGGATTTATATAATCTGTATCACTTATGCTAATGATTCTGTCGAATTTAACTCTTAAGCCTGTTTCCTCCCACATTTCTCTTATAATTCCTTGTTCAATTGTCTCTCTTCTTTCTAGTTTTCCACCTGGTAGATACCATTTTCTGTTTCCTATTGATTGTTCTAAAACAAGCAATTTTTCATCTTCAATCAAGACCCCCGTTAAACGCACAATATGAAAAGCTGTAATTTCACTCATAAATCCTCCTATATAGGTATAATCTAAATATTTTTAATCAATCATATATGATAGCTTATCTCCTCATATTTTATTGGTTCTAATAATTGGTCTTTTAACTATGAATTAATATAATCCTTATAATTTTCATAAAAAAGAACTTTAAAAAGTTCTTTACAATTCATAAATTCCTATTCCTTTCTTCAATTATTATTATTATTTTACAGTATACATCATTTTTTGTTATATGTAAATTGGTACCTTTTTCGCAGGGCATTAATCACTATGGCCTTAAAACGACTTAATATAAAGCACAAAAGGACGCGTCCATATTCACCATGGCAGAATGGAATTGTAGAACGTAGCCATAGGATAGATAATGAAAGGTTTTATAATAAGAAACGATTTATTAGCTATAAGGAAATGGAAAAATCATTTTATAGATACGCAAATAGATACAACAATATACCAAAGAAGATACTTAATTTTAAAACACCAAATGAAATAGTTAGTGAATTTAACTTCAAAGATATTGCATAGTATAAAAGTCAATGATATTAATCAGAAGAAAAAATTTATGGACTGTGTCACAAATGTTTGACTTCCTCAGAACTTGACGCTATCACATATCAACACCCTCTTGACATTCACAAGCTTTTGTTATATCATGATACAAATTAATAATCATAAAAACGATGACGGAGAGAGTAAGCTCTCAGCAAAAATCACAGCGAGCCGGGGATAGTGCAAGCCCGGTATGAGTAGCGGATGTCTGAAAATCACTCCATAGTTGCAAGACCCAAAGATAGAGTTTCTATTTAGTAGGTCGAGCCGGATTCCACCGTTACATGGATAGTGTATGAAAGCCGAAAGGCAGTGTATACGAAACAGGTGGTTATGACAGCGATGCTCTCATCCTTTTTCGGATGAGGGCTTTTTGATTAAGGAGGATAAATTCTCAGCTATTGGGCACGTATATTTTATATTTATTAAGGAGGATATTTACTCCGTTAGAATCTTTGATAATTTATAATTATTATATATTTTAGGAGGAAAACATGTATAAAAAAGTTTCAACAGATCTAAATTTTGTTGAGAGAGAGAAGAAAATCTTAGAGTTTTGGAATGAGAACAAGATATTTGAAAAGAGTATTGAAGAGAGTAAGGGAAAGAAGAGTTTCACATTCTATGACGGGCCTCCGACTGCCAATGGCACGCCTCATATCGGTCATGTGCTTACCCGTGTGGTTAAGGACATCATTCCCAGATATCGTACAATGAAGGGATATAATGTTCTTCGTAAGGCAGGATGGGACACTCACGGACTTCCGGTTGAGCTGGAGGTTGAGAAGGAGCTTGGAATCAGCGGCAAGGATCAGATTGAGGAATATGGTCTTGAACCCTTCATAAATAAGTGTAAGGAAAGTGTATGGAAATACAAAGGTATGTGGGAGGAATTCTCCGGTATAGTCGGATACTGGGTTGACATGGAGAATCCCTATATAACCTATGAGAATGATTATATAGAATCCATATGGTGGTCATTAAAGCAGATATGGGATAAAGACCTGTTATACAAAGGCTTTAAGATTGTTCCTTATTGTCCGAGATGTGAAACTCCCCTGTCAAGTCATGAGGTGGCTCAGGGATATAAGGATGTTAAGGAGAAATCTCTGATTGCCAAGTTCAGATTAAAGGACAGGAAAGATGAGTATATTTTGGCATGGACTACTACGCCATGGACGCTTCCGTCTAATGTTGCTCTTTGCGTTAATCCCGATGAAACCTATGTTAAGGTAAAGGTTCAGGTAGATGCTAAGGGGAATCTTGTCAGCAGTAAAGGCTGCGGGTGCTGTCATGACCATCACAGTAAGGATCATCATGAAAATGTGAGCATTAATGAAAATCACAGTAAGGAGCATCAACATGATAAGTTTCTTGCTGTCAGCACTGAGAAATATATCCTGGCAGAAGCACTTCTTGACAGTATAATAGATGGAGATTATGAAGTGGAGGAACGCTTCCTTGGCAAGGAGCTTGAATATACTGAATATGAACCGCTATTTGATTATGCCAAGACAGATAAAAAAGCGTTCTATGTTACCTGCGACCGCTATGTTACATTAACAGACGGTACAGGCGTTGTTCATACTGCACCGGCCTTTGGTGAGGATGACTCCCGAGTAGGCAGAAACTATGATTTGCCATTTGTTCAGCTGGTTGACGGTAAGGGTGAATTCAAGCCGGAAGCAACGGATATAGCAGGAATGTTCTGTAAGGATGCTGATGAACCTATCATGAAGATGCTTTATGAGAAGGGCTTGCTTTATAGGGTGCTGAAATTCGAGCACAGCTATCCTTTCTGCTGGAGATGTGACACACCGCTTATTTATTATGCAAGAGAATCCTGGTTTATTAAAATGACCGCAGTCAAGGATAAAATGATACAGAACAATAATACAATCAACTGGATGCCGGAAAGTATAGGTCAGGGCAGATTTGGCGACTGGCTGAACAATCTGCAGGACTGGGGTCTGTCAAGAGACCGCTTCTGGGGCACTCCTCTTCCTATCTGGGAATGTGAAGATGGACACAGGCACTGTATCGGAAGTATAGAAGAGCTTAAATCCATGTCGGATAACTGTCCGGATGATATAGAGCTTCATCGCCCATACATTGATGCCGTTACGATAAAATGCCCTGAGTGCGGTAATGAGATGACAAGGGTTAAGCCCGTTATTGACTGTTGGTACGATTCGGGAGCCATGCCGTTTGCACAGTGGCACTATCCATTTGAGAATAAGGAAATATTCGAAGAGAGATTTCCGGCTGATTTCATAAGTGAGGCAGTGGATCAGACGAGAGGATGGTTCTATTCGCTGCTTGCAATATCCACGCTGATATTCGGGGAGACCTCCTTTAAGAATTGTATAGTGCTTGGTCATGTACAGGATGAGAACGGCCAGAAGATGTCGAAATCAAAGGGCAATGCAGTTGAGCCAATGGATGCATTGGCAGAGTACGGTGCAGATGCCATACGCTGGTACTTCTCCATAAATTCCGCCCTATGGCTTCCTAACCGCTTCCACGGTGGTGCCGTTACGGAAGGTCAGAGAAAATTCATGGGTACGCTTTGGAACACCTATGCATTCTATGTGCTGTATGCCAATATCGATCAGTTTGATGCCACAAAATACAAGCTGGAATATGATAAGCTTTCCGTTATGGATAAATGGCTTCTGTCACGACTGAACAGCCTCATTAAGGTGATAGACAGTAATCTTGAAAATTATAAGATAACAGAATCTGCCAGACTTATGTCCGATTTCGTGGATGAGCTTTCTAACTGGTATGTAAGAAGAAGCAGGGAGCGTTTCTGGGCTAAGGGAATGCCGCAGGATAAGATAAATGCTTTTATGACTCTTTATACCGTACTTGTCGAGTTTAGTAAGCTGGCAGCACCGTTTGTTCCATTTATGACAGAGGATATTTATCAGAATCTGGTTGTTAACCTTGATAAGAATGCACCCGAAAGCATTCACTTAAGCTCATATCCGACATACAATGAGGCTTATATCGATAAAGATCTGGAAGAGAACATGAAGGAAGTCTTGGAAATAGTAGTTCTGGGACGTTCCTGCAGAAATGCAGCCAATATCAAGAATCGCCAGCCAATCAGTAAGATGTATGTGAAAGCAGACAGTACTTTATCCGAGTTTTTTAAGGATATAATTGCTGATGAGTTAAATGTCAAGGAAGTATTATTCACCGATGATGTAAGAGCTTTCACTTCCTACAGCTTTAAGCCGCAGCTTAAGACCTTAGGACCGAAATTTGGCAAGCAAATCGGTGCGATAAGACAGATATTATCAGAGATTAACGGTAACGAGGCCATGGATGAGGTAAATGCTACAGGAAAGCTTGGCATTAGTTTAGACGGTTCTACCGTATATATTGAGAAGGAGGATCTTCTCATAGAAGCAGTTCAGGCTGAAGGCTATATATCGGATTCGGACTATGGAGTAACGGTAGTATTAGATATTAAGCTGACAGATGAGCTCATAGAAGAGGGCTTTGTCCGCGAAATCATAAGTAAGCTTCAAACCATGCGTAAAGATGCTGATTTTGAAGTTGTGGATCATATACGTGTAACCGCAGAAGGTAATGATAAGATAAAGGCTATATTGGAGCGAAATGCCGAGGAAGTCAAATCCGAGGTATTGGCAGATGTCTTGGAGTACGGAAAAGCACAGGGTTATGTTGCAAACTGGAATATTAACGGAGAACAGGTCACCTTCGGCGTAGAAAGACTCTAAAAATGCATAGATAAGTAGTCTGACTTTCATTTACTTTTCATATTATCTATAATATAATAAAGATACAATATGAAATATATTATCAGTGGTAATACCCCGGCACAGGCATGCCGGGGAGTACATATAACATACTCCTCGTTCTACTTGGATTTTTGAAAGGCGGGTGATTCCATGAAGCTTATCTATGTAATTGTACGCAATATTGATAGCGGTGACGTGACAGCGGCACTAAATAAAGAAGGATATTATGTAACAAAGCTTGCGTCAACAGGAGGGTTTTTACGGGAAGGTAATACAACCTTAATGATAGGAACAGACGAGGAAAAGGTAGACGATGTTATAAATA
>DUQV01000073.1 GCA_012837605.1 Clostridiales bacterium
ACAATTCGATATAAGAAGAGGGATTTATGCGTATACAAAAGGTCCTTCATTTGAAACACCATCAGAAATACGTGCCTTTCGAGCCCTGGGTGCAGATGCTGTTGGCATGTCAACAGTACCGGAGGCAATAACTGCAAGGCATATGGATATGAAGGTCTTAGGGATATCATGTATTACTAATATGGCAGCAGGTGTTCTTGATAAAGAACTAAATCATGAAGATGTTATTAAAACTGGGAAGGAAGCTGAAAGCAAATTTACTGCTCTTGCAACTGAAATTATTAAGTCATGGCGTTAATTTATACTTTTTAGTTCGGATTTTTCTAAAGATAGCTGAAACCGTCATAATTCCGAAAGCTATAAGGCAAGCTTTTGTAACTGTCGAGACTGCATATGCTGTGGCGACAGGGTAATCTTGTTCAGCTATAAGTTGAATTGTACGATATGCATCTACTCCGGGAACCAAGGGGAAAATACCTGGTATTGAGAATGTGGTTGCCGGAGTTTTTCTGATTCTCGCCATCAGTTCGCTATAAACAGCTACTGCTGCTGTACCAAGAAAAACAGATAATAGATCAGTATTAGGGTATCTAATTAGAACTTGATCACTAATTAACATACCGAGAGTACCGGATAATCCTGCCCATATCAAATTTTCTTTTTCTGTATTGAATAGTATCGCAGGACCCAGACTACCCAAAAATGATAGTATAATGCGGTTCATGTTAACCCCCCTTATCAGATTAAAGAGTGAACTATCGGAATACCAAGACCCACTCCCATACCAATGGCCAATACTGTTAGGAAAGCCTCTCCAAGTCTGGTTAATCCACTTACTGTATCACCTACAAGAAGATCTCTTATGCCATTGGTCATTGCAACCCCAGGTAGATATATTAGTACAGATGATATTATTATAATGTATACATTAATTTCTGATATCACAAATTCTAAAGCCATACATATAGAGCCACAGAAAAAACCAATAACAAAATATATGAGAAATGGAAAACATCCCAACTTTAGCATACGAAGATTTAGTAAATATATAAAAGATCCTATAAATAGTGAAATAAGTCCATCAGTTAATGTGCCACCAAATAGTAAAGCATAAGCAAAAGCGACTACCATTGACGAAATTATCTGTACCAAGATAGGATAGGATCTTAGTTTCTTTATATCATCCAATTCATTTCGCGCTTCTTCATAGGATAGAGCATTGTTTAAAATATTTCTTGAAAAAGAATTAATTCGGTCTATTTTTGATAAATCCAATGTACGTACTTTTATTCTTCGAATAGACGTTTCCGATTCATGCCCTGAGGAATACACTGTGAGGAAAATACCTGTAGGAAGAACAAAAGTTTCACAGTTATGCTCAAGACCATTACATATTTTAATAATGCTTTCTTCAACACGGTATGTTTCTGCACCATTTCGTAAAAGTATTTCGCCTGCATCAACAGCTATGTCTAAAACTTCTTGAAGTTCCATATAAACCTTCTTACTTTCTCAATTCTAGATCTAGATAGGAAATTGCTTTTCTATATCTAAACTATAGCATCACATTTTTACCAAGTCAACAGCCTTCTAATTAGCATAAATAACAATATATGTTAGATAAATAGGATGATATATATTAACTACTAAATTGTTATTCTACTACCCTTCTGAAAATACAATTATTATTGAAAAA
>DUQV01000074.1 GCA_012837605.1 Clostridiales bacterium
CCGATATCTCCGCATATAGCAAGGATACCGAACATAAGAGTTCCGCCTTTTGGAAATTTGGCTGAGGAAAGTGAAAAGGTTCCGGGCCACATCAGGGATACGGTAATACCTGTAAAGCTGCAGGAAATCAAAGAAAGCAGCGGGGACGGGCTAAACACTGTCACCAGGTAGGATAATATACAGAGAAAGCTGCTTATTATCAGGGCTTTTCTGATTGGAATACGACTGCCCCATATACCATATATTACTCTTCCAAGAGCCATATACAGTGCAAACAAACCGGGACCCAAAAGATCGCCCATAAGCTTAGGTACACCAAGACCCTTCTCAGCAAAGAATGATGACCATTGAGACATAGTGAGTTCAGAGGCACCGGCACAAATCATCAGTAAAATAAAAAGATAAAACGAGGGAGCGAAGAACAGCTCCCTTAACTTAATTCCCTTGCCATCCTCTACAAGGGGAAGAATAGGTACATTTAAGAAGTTAAACATATTATACAGAGGAATTAATGACCATACTAAAGGTATAATAAACCATTTACCAGAGCCAATGGTCCATATTATAAATGTACTGATAAATACAACCAACATCTGCCCCCAGCAGTAAAAGGAGTGCAGCAGACTCATTGAACCCGCCTTGTTATTATTCGGCAGAGCTTCAATGATGGGACTGACGATAACCTCAAGAAGACCACCGCCGACAGCATACACGACTACGGAGATGACCATTCCCATATATACATTGCCAAGTAAGCGGGGAAGAATGGCTAGTGATAATAATCCTATAAAGCTTAAGCCATGTGCTGCCACCATACATTTACGATAGCCAATCCGGTCGGCATACTTTGCTGCCCATATGTCTGTTATTAGTTGAGTTGCAAAATTAGCTATAATAAGAAAACCAAGCTGCTCAAAGCTGATATTAAAGGAAACATGAAAGATATAAAAGAATAGCGGAGCCAGATTATTAATAATTGCCTGCGTAATATATCCGAGATAGCAGGCATATGTAGTATGTTTATATGTATATTTTTTCTTTATCATATTAGTGCCTTTCTAAATTCGTCTTACATATGATTAACACTTCTTTTATGATTATTATATTTATTAGCACCTTTTGACTGCTTACCTGTTTGCGGAGTTCGGAAAATATGGTTTTGTTAAAACAACCTGTTTACCATAACCGGACGATTTAAAATACCTGTATGCATTTTCTGCCTTGTTCTGATCATCAAAGATACCGAATACCGTAGGTCCGCTGCCGCTCATAAGTGCAGTCAGGGCTTTTTTATCCATCATATTTTCTTTGATATCCCCAATAACAGCATATTCCTTAATAGTTACAGACTCCAGGATGTTTTCCATAAGAGAAGTCAGCCTATATATATCATTCTCTTTAAGGGCATTTAGCATTGCAGGAATATCCGGATGCCTTGTATTATTATCCAGCTTAAGATTCTCATATACATGTTTTGTTGAGACACTGATTTCCGGCTTAACAAGCAGAATGTAACAGTCCGGCATGGGGTCAAGAGGTTTAAGTATCTCACCGATTCCTTCGGAAAGAGCAGTTCCCATAAGCAGGCAGTATGGAACATCGGCACCAATCTTTACACCCAGCTTCATAAGCTCATCCAAGGACAAATCTGCTTGAAACAGCCGGTTTAATCCTTTTAAAACCGCTGCGGCATCAGCACTTCCTCCCGCCAGACCTGCGGCTACGGGGATTCGCTTATTAATAAATATATTCAATCCGCTTCTTATAGGATGAATCTCATCAAACAGCAGAGCTGCTTTATATGCCAGATTTCTTCGGTCTGTAGGAAGATAGTAAAGATTTGTTCCTACGGTTATGGATTGGAATTTTGTTTTCTTTATATTAATAGTGTCATACAGATTGACAGTCTGCATAATCATACTTACATCATGGTAGCCGTCAGGACGCTTTCTTAAAACATCCAAGCCAAGATTAATCTTGGCATAGGCTTTTACTGTTATGGAATTCATTATATTCCTCCCGATTCCTTAGCCTTTATAAGACTTTATCCGATTCAGAGGGTATTCTCATCCTTAGTTAAGGGTATTTTATCATATAGTATAAGCCTTTACAAATAATATGTCTTAGTCGAACAGGTTTTTTATGAGTGTAAGGAGCTTGAATCTTACCTTAACGGGTACTTTGTTATTTCTTAGCGATTCAAATTCTTCCTCGGTTAACAGGTATTTTAACTTCTCCCCGCCGTCATCATCTATAATACTGTAGGTTTCATCAATAAAACATAAGGGGGGAAACACAACGCACCACCAGTTTTTGCCTTTGGCATTTCCGATTCTTATCTGTAGGGCTTCATAATTACCCGGTGGAAAGGTAAAGCTACCGTATACTTTCAAAGGAAAATAACAGGTTGATATAGAGGCTGTGACAGAATAGCCATAACCTTTTTCATTAATTGTTTGAGCGGCCGTATCTTGTATGACAGGCAGCATTTCTGCAAGGAGATCACGTGCATCATCTGCATTCTGAACATCTCTAAGATATGGCTGCAGAAACTGTACCAATGCTTCCTTGACCTGATATTTAAGGAGCTGATCTTCTTTACTGTCGCTGTTAGCAACCACATGAAATCGGATAATCTCCTGTGCAATTTTCTCCTGAAGCTTTCCCCGGTTGGCAGCATGTATTTGAATGGATATGGTAAGCACCCATGATAAGATTAACAATAATAACAGCAGAAATATGCGGATTTGACCGGTACTTTTATTAAATTTTAATAACCCGGTATGTAGCAAATTTAGTATAAATTTTATTCTTGATTTAAAAATCATACGTCCTCCTAATTAATTGAACAGTTTAACGGTAAAATAAAATGTATCTTATTATTGACAGAAAAATGATTAATTATACGACCGCCTAAAATGACCGTCCGGAACGGTTGATAAAAATGAATGCTGAAAACGCCTTATTACGCGGGGGCTTAAACGGGTGCTGAAAAGGTCAAAAACTCTTGAACTTAAGGTTAATTAATAGTAAAATGAATAGGCATTATAGATAAATGATAAACAGCTAGATTAATATATAGCGGGAGGCTTAATATGATAAATAAAGCACCGATAGGTGTATTTGATTCAGGTGTGGGAGGACTTACAGTTGTTAAAGAAATCATGAATCAGATACCCGGTGAAACTATAATATATTTTGGAGATACGGCCAGACTTCCTTATGGCAGCAAATCAAAGGAAACGGTTATTACGTATACCAGACAGATTGTCAGGTTTCTGATGAATAGGGAAGTTAAAGCCATTGTTATAGCCTGTAATACAGCCAGTGCACTTGCACTTGAGACAGTAAAATCAGAGATTGATATGCCCGTTATCGGAGTGGTAAAGCCCGGTGCCAAAGTGGCTGCAAATACCACAAGAAACGGAAAGATAGGCGTAATCGGTACCGAAGCAACAATCCGGAGTGGGATATATAGTGAGATATTGAGTAAAAGCAACCCCAAGGTTAATGTTTTTGGCAAGGCTTGTCCGCTGTTTGTACCGCTGGTTGAAGAGGGATTGGTGGATGATCCCATAACATTTGAAATGGTAAGAAGATATACCGGAGAGCTTATTGAGAAGCAGATTGACACGCTGGTTCTTGGATGCACCCATTATCCGCTGCTTAGAAAAACCATACGAAAGGTTGTAGGAGAGGATATTACTCTTGTTAATCCTGCTTATGAGACCGCAAAATGCTTGGCAGAGGTGCTTACGGACAATGACATAAGAAATGACGACACTCCTAAGCTTAATCATAGATTCTATGTAAGTGACGGAGCTGAGAAGTTCAGACAATTTGCGAACACAATATTACCCTGTGAAGTGATGGAGACTAAAGATATTAACATTGAAGAGCTTGGATGATTGGGAGTTATGAAATGAATGAAAATGTCAGGATACTCATAGACGGAATAGTCGATGGAGAGAATGAAAGCAGAATTACAACCAATGCCATAGGACATTATCAAAAGCTGGATGAGGTGCATATTCTTAAATATCCGGAGAGTGCAGCAGAGAAGAGCACGCCATTGGAAAATAAGGACACCGACTATACAGGCATTGATAAGGACTGTATAAATACCATAAAATTCTCGCCCGGACTGGTTGAGATGTCAAAAATAGGGGATAACAGCACCCATATGGTTTTTGATTTAAGCTGCTCAACTCAATCGGTATATGATACACCGTATGGAAGCCTGTATTTTCAGATTCAAACCACGATGATTGATATTAAGGAGAAAGAGAATGAGATTATTCTTCATATGGAATATTCTCTTTCCCATAACGACAGCCATATATCTGATAATACAGTAGATGTATTTATTAATAAGACAGATAAATAATTCAAAGTATTTAACGGTTTCACAATAATTAAGGGTTATATCTGCGACCCATACCCCTTCGATATTGTGAAATTTATTTTTATTGTTTAAATTACTATTTAGGAGAGACAAATCCGTTCTCGTCGAAAGATACATCAAAGGAGATGTCCTCCATGAATTTATAATATGACTGTCTGGCATCTTCATCTGTAATCAGATAGGTATAGGTGTTGTCATTCATAGCCGGAAGAAGCTGTGTTTCGGTGGTACCATCAGGATGAAGGTATATCTTTAACAGTCCGGATTCTCTTTTTGAAGAATTAAACCAATAGTTGCCAAGGCTATATGCTATAGTTTTTCCTTTGTAGAATTCAATTCCCTGCATTACATGAGGATGGCAGCCGATTACAGCATCGGCTCCGGCATCGATATATATCTTGGCCAAATTCTTCTGATAATCTACAGGTTCGTGGGTACGTTCTTTACCCCAGTGTACATATACTACGACAAAATCACTGTTCTCTTTTGCTTCCTTAATAGAGGTTACAAACAGGGCGGGGTCATATGTTCCTATCATTCCGGGGCGTGTATCTGTTGCATACCAGTCCATAGCGTATATAACATGGGAAGCGGCCACGTAAGCAATCGTAGTATCTCCTATGGTATAATAAACGGGAGCTTTTGCACGGTCCATATTGATACCTGCACCCACATAATCTATGCCTGCTTCTTCAAGAGTGGTGAAGGTATCTAAAAGAGCTTCTACACCAAAGTCCAGGGCGTGGTTGTTGGCAAGAGATACTATGTCCGCTCCCATTTCCTTAAGAATCCCGACCCGTTTAGGATGGGCTCTAAAGGTATATGATTTTTCTTTAATTTCAGTTCCTCTTGTACTATATGCAAATTCATTATTCAGCATAAAGATATCCGCTTCGTTCATTTCATCGACCAATTCCTTGGAGATACCGCCAAGAATACCTTTGTTTTCCCTGTCATATCTGGCTACAGGCTTTGAATCCTCATCAAAATTAACATCCCCAGCAAAAGCGAGTACTATTGGTATACTCTCAACTTCCGGGTCAGCATTTTCAACGGCAGTATCCTCTGACGGAGCAGGTATCGAAGGCTCAGGTGATGATGTAATATCCTCTGAAGCGGCATTATTGCTATCCTCTGACGGAATCGAATTATTATCATGGGACTCACCTGATTCACTTATGCCAGAAGAATTATTGGCTATTTTATTATTAGAGGATTTATAAGTGTCAATATAAACTATGACTATGAGCACTGCAAGCAATGCGGTCATAAATAATAATATACGATTCAGTTTCTTATTCAGATTACTTCTTTTTCTACTCATTTTCACTCCGATTTCTTGATCTAATCTGTTTACTCGCGGAAAATCCTCTTACTTTGTAATGCTTTGACCACGAGTAAGAGGATTCTTCATTATACATAATTATATTTATGTTTATTTGTTTTTTGAAAACTTATTTTTAATTTTACCAAAGAAGCCTTTCTTTTCACCCTTTTTCTCCAGACCGGTTCTTAATCCCTTAACATCAGTAATGTATATTCCACTGATGACAGCCTTTACCTCTTTCTTTACGGGAATGAGGTCGAATATCTTGGCATCACACATTAAGGACATAATCTTTGGGCCGATTTTGGCTTTTACAATAGGAACCTTTGAACGGCGGAGGTACTTAGGTGTCTGATCAAGAACCATCTTGGGCAGATTGGCTTCTGTTAATCTCATTTTCTTTTTATCAATTACAAGAATAGAAAAGGTCTGAGCTACAGCCTTCATTTGTTCTTCGGACTCAGCCTGTCTTTTCTGCAGCTTCTTTCCAAGAAAATATAGGACAACAAATATAGCTATTATTACAACTGCAACGATTAATATTATGAGTAATGCGGTATCCATATACTCCGTACCTCCTAATAATGTGTTTATTATAAATTGTGTGTTTATCATATAAATTATTTTGATGTTTTGCATATATAGCGGTTCATATGAGTTGCGCATCGATTATTGTATCATTAAATGCCTAAAAAATAAATAGGATTATACAAAATGTCTTAAAAGTTCTTCTGCTATATCAATGCAGAGTTTTTATCCAGCATTTCTTTAATAATGCTTTGGACATGGGAGC
>DUQV01000075.1 GCA_012837605.1 Clostridiales bacterium
CCGGTTATTTTTATGATAAGGCAAACCAGAGAGTGTTTGTATCTACTGGGCTGGAATGGGTTAACTCCTTGGACACTCCTACCAGTCAAAGTGCAATCGGAGGAGTTACGATTAGCTTTACCTCTGATAACAATGATATTGCAACAGTAGATTCTCAGGGAAATATTACTGCAAAAGCTCCCGGAGAAGTGATAATAAGAACAAAAATAATCTTATACAGCAAAAAGACCAAAAAGGTAGAGACCCGGGTGAAGATAAAACCATAAGATTAATTTGATTAAGCATATCCAAATAGAATCTCCTGGAAAGAGGGGATTCTTTTTGGTAAAATCAATATAGCATTATGTTTAAAAGGGAGGAATTAGTTATGAAATTGATTCTTATTCGTCATGCAGACCCTGATTATGCGATTGATTCCCTGACACAAAAGGGATGGCGGGAGGCAGAGATTCTGTCAGAACGAATTATTCGAATGGATGTTAGGGAATTCTATATATCTCCGTTAGGAAGAGCAAAGGATACAGCATCTATTACACTTAAAAAGCTCGGGCGGACAGCAATAGAGCTTCCTTGGCTGAGGGAATTTCATGCACCGGTTATAGATGAAAAAACGGGGAAGGAACGTTTGCCTTGGGATTTTCTGCCCGGAGAATGGACCAAGATTCCTGAATATTATGATAAACATCGGTGGCATACCGTTCCGGTTATGAAAGAGGGACATGTATATGAAGAAGCCCTGCGGGTTTATAATGGTATAGATGAGATACTGAAAAAACACGGTTATGAACGGGAGGGAAACATATATCGGGCTGTTAATCCCAATACGGATACCATTGTCCTGTTCTGTCATTTTGGGGTGACATGTGTTATTCTAAGCCATCTGCTTGGTATCTCGCCTGTTATGTTGTGGCATGGATTTTGTTCGGCACCCACGTCGTTAACAATCTTGAACACAGAAGAGAGAAGAAAAGGAATCGCTTATTTTCGAGTAAGTTCTTTTGGGGATATATCGCATCTTTATGCCGCGGGAGAGCCACCGGCATTTTCAGCAAGGTTTTGTGAAACTTATGATAACTGGGATGAACGGCATGATTGAAATATCTTCACCCCGATTCCATTATTCCGGTTTGGGAGATGTAACTCATATGTGTAAAAGCACATTAAGATTTGCGGTAATAAGACTTTGAGTATAAATTAGATATATTTTTGTTGTCAATAATAGGAAAATATGGTAAAATATTAAGTATTCAAATGAGGAGGAGTATATAATAGGATTAAACAAAGAATTGACAGGCATGAACTGCATTAGTATCAAAGCTGCAAAATTCAGTCTGGATTTGGGGGATGGCAGCGAAAGGGCAGAGTATGTAAATCAGGATTATATTTTAAGCAAGCTGGGAAGACCTCATAGGAATATTAATATAATGTATACATACTATCCGAAGGACAAGGAGTGGCCGCAGAGGATAAGTGAAGCATGTAAGGACATGGAGATACATTTTCAATGGGATTATCCGTATGATGATTAATTAAAGAAGCAGCACCCAATATTCAAAATGTATTTGACCCGCCAATTTCAGGTGATAACATAGAAAATCAGTCAGATGATTGGAATTATAATTATTATAGTGAAATAAAACGAATGCCGAAGTTTGGAATCAGATATGAGCCTGTACAGGTCATAAAATAAATATACAAAATATAGATGGATTGTGTTATACTATTGACGACAGGTAGATAGGTCTGATTCGTATTCGAATTACATTCGAATTATCATCGGAGGAAACAATGTTAGATTATAAAAAAATCAGATTAATGACAAAGCTTGCCGTATATGAGAAAAAGGACGGTAAGGAAGATATACATCTCAGCAAATATTATAAGACCGATTATGTAAGATATCAGGTTCTAAAAGCAATTATCA
>DUQV01000076.1 GCA_012837605.1 Clostridiales bacterium
ACCTGAATTAACTGATTAATCATCTCCTCAGGAACCGTTTCATCCTTGAACTCCCGAATCGTTCGATGTGCAAGCTGTATTTTAATCGTTTCGTTGATATATTCCATGTGTAGACCTCCTTTGAGCTATATTATAACATAAACATACACAGATTAGGAATTATTTTAACCCTAAAAAACAGCCCAATATTCGTAAACTTGAATAATGGGCCGAATAAAAGCAAATAAATGAATATACAAAATTAACGCACATATAACGGAGGGGTAATAATAGGCACTGCTGCACATAGTTCATTATACATCTGAAGTAGGTTTTAGATACTCTTTTATAGCCTTTTCAACAGTTTGATTAAGAGATTCATTATTTAAAAATGCCTTAATTGCTAATTGCTTGTGCAGATCCGGATCAATTCTTACATATGATCCCTCCTTAATCATAATTATTTAAGGTGTTGCTATATAAATAATGCTCAAATCACACCTTCATAAGCATCCATTTGTCAATAGAAATGATATCATCACATATCTTATCTCACAACGAATTTGTGCTAAAATACATAAAAACGCGTCTGATATTCATATTTTATATGTATTTTACACAAGAAGCATCACAACACCATTATCTTCTCCTTCGCCTTATATTAAGCTCCTGCTTGCGTAAGTCACATAAAACATAAAAAAGCCCATAGATTTATAAATGTCTATGGGCTCATGTAGCTTCTTCTTATTATTATACTGTCAACAAGTTAAAACTTTATTCTTGCTCAAAGCAGTGGTATTCGATCATTACAATGTCATCAACTTCTCCAGCTCAAGCGGTTCGATGTATTTACCGTCCTTGTATGCTCTCATATTTCCGCCGGATATTTCATCTATAAGTGCAATGTGCCTGTCATCACCGATTCGTCCGAATTCAAGCTTGATATCGTACAATTCTATGCCTTTCTTGGATAACTCGTCTTTTACAATGTTGGATATCTTCACTGTAAGATCCTTTAATGTTTTATATTCGTCTCTTGTGAGGATTCCAAGCATATGAAGTGCATCCTCATTAATAGGCGGATCTTGGCGCTTGTCATCCTTTAAGGTTACTTCTACAAATGCATCCAATTGCTGACCTTCCTCAGCATACATACCATAGCGACGTATGAAGCTTCCCACAGCCCTAAACCTGCATATAACCTCAATACCATTACCAAACATTGTGGCAGGCTTCACAGTCATGGTGGCGGCCTCTATATCGCAATCTATATAGTGTGTAGGGATACCCTCACTCTTTAACCTCTCAAAGAACAGCTTTGTTAGCTTAAGTCCTGCTCTCCCTGCTCCCTCTATGGTTAACCCCACAGAATTTGCTCCGGGGTCAAATACGCCATTTTCACCGGTTACATCATCCTTAAACTTAAGCAGATAATTTCCGTCCTCAAGTGCATATACATCTTTGGTTTTTCCTTGATAGACAAGCTTCATAATTAATATCCCTCTTTCTGAAAATTTATATATCATCAGTGGGTGATTATTCCCACTGATGATTTTATCGGTTCATGTATAAAAGTTATATTATTTATGAACACTTGTCAATAATGTTATGCCCTTTTTTTCTTATATATAGCATAATCACTAGTTATATATGTCTTTATATATATCTGTATAAATGTCTTTGTTTGTGTTTTAGTATATGTCTTTGTATATGTCTTAGTCGTTTCTTATATTCCATAATCATCATTATATTCAGCTATCACCACACTCTCCCATAATAATCATCACTATGCTTCTTGCTCGTATAATAAAA
>DUQV01000077.1 GCA_012837605.1 Clostridiales bacterium
ACAGCATCCATATCTTTGTACAGAAATTCATTGTCTATAAGCAGTTTGGCACATTCATAGGAGAAATTAATATCCTCCCACCTTGTTACATCTTGACCTACCGCTATGAAGAATCCTTCTTTCTTCTCTATCTTAACCTTTTGATTATAATGTAATAAATGCTCCTTTATCTCTGTGTAGCTGCATCCCTTGCAGATCAATACCAAGTTATTGTCCAAGTATATCGATTCAATCTTTGCGGATTTCTTCTGGATGTTCTCAACCTGTTCAATATCAATCTCCGGCTCTTGTCCGGTATCTTTGTCTTTTTGGCTGATTATCGCGACACAGAAGCAGTTATATTTAAAATCCATTCCATAGAGCTTAATTTCTCTGTGAATACATTCCTTATCCTCAGATGGCCGCAGTAATCTCCGTAGAACTACCTGTCTTGCCTTTATCTCACTTAGAGTATAGTAATCATCAAGATTTTTCTTGGCTTCAAGCTCAGCCAGAACCTCTTTAACATTTTCACGCAGCTCATTCTCATCTATGGGCTTTAACAAATATGCCCGAACTCCAAGTGATATGGCTGATTTTGCAAATTCAAAATCAGAATGACCGGTTAGTATTATAAATTTACCGTCAAAATCCAGTTTTTTTGCTTCTCTTATTAATTCAATTCCGCTCATTCCGGGCATCTTTATATCTACCAATACCAGATCCGGAGAATATTTTAAAATCTTTTTGAGACCGTCCTTGCCGTCTACTCCTTCTGCACATATTGTAAAATTATACTCAGACCATGGTATTAACTGTTTTATACCTTCTCTTACAACCGGTTCATCGTCAATAATCATTAGCTGATACATTGGCATCTTACCTTTCAAGAATGGGTTTTGCTATAGCTACCGGGTAATATCTTTTGGCAGCTCAATACGTACTGTAGTACCCTCCCCAACAGTGCTTTCAATGTCCAAACCGTATTCATCTCCATACAAAAGCTTTATCCGCTGATTTACATTGCTGAGCCCGATATGATTACTGTCAAGCCTGTTATAATCATTAAAGCTTTTGATTATTTCATTTAACTTAGTCTCTGTCATTCCTTTTCCGTTATCAATTACTTGAATAATCAACCGTTCCTTTAGCTCAACTACAACATCTATCTTACCTTTACCCTCCTTGGATTCCAAACCATGTACAAATGCATTTTCAACTATCGGTTGGATAATGAGGGGCATTATCTTAAGTGAATCTATATTACATCTTACATCAATATTATAACTCATTCGCTCACCAAAGCGATATTGTTGTATTTTAAGATAATAATCAACCAGCTCCAATTCTGATTTTAAGGTAACCAGCTTATCACCGACCTGGATGTTTCTGCGTAATATTTTTGCAAGCATTTTTACTAGCTCTTCAATCTCGGTTTGATTGTTGGCTCTGGCCTTCATTCGAATGGTTTCTAAAGTATTATACAAAAAATGAGGATTAATCTGACTTGCCAGCATCTTAAACTCTACATCTTTCTGGCGACTGTAAAGCTTCTCCTTCTGCATCTGCTCCTCATATACCTTTGAAATAAGACGCTGAATACTACTGATCATAGTATTCAGATCTCTGTACATCTCACTTATCTCATCAAAACCGTCAATGACCTGAAGATTCTCATATTCGCCTA
>DUQV01000078.1 GCA_012837605.1 Clostridiales bacterium
ATGATTACCCTTAGACTTATCTCGTCAGACAGGATATCACTTAATCTGTAATACACATTTACGGTGATACCATCCTTTATATCATCGGATGAGGGAGCTTTAAAGCTGATATTCTCCCCGCTTCCTGAGGCTGTTATGATAGGCTCTGTTGAAGTGTTTTTCTTATATTGCCAACTCCATTCGCCTGAAAAATCGTAGGATTTACCACCGGATGAAAGAGGATCCTCACTAACTGTATAATTATATGTCTCTCCTGAAGCCACTGTGCCTGTGGTAAGTGTCTTAAGATTAGCTTCTGTATCCTTGTTAACCGCCTTAACTGTTACAGGAATCACATCGGAAGACAGTTTTTTAAAATATGCTTTTACTATAATTTCATCACCGGGATTTATATTTGAAAATGCAGTAAATTTTATGGGATCATCATCATTTTCTGTTTTATCAACCCTCATTACTGCAGGATTGCTTTTTAGATAATAGTAGAAATGCTTTGTCTTAGAATATGTATCACCATTTGCTGTAATAACCTTATCAATAGGCTGTTCAAATACCTCTCCAGGTTCAATTGTTCCTGTATATATGCCCTTTTTTATGTCTTTGTCTGTATCAATATCCCTTGCGTCGATTGTGACTTTTACATTGGACGGCTTATATATCATATATACATCCAGACCGCCATATAACACTTTAACGCTGCCGTTTATAATGTCGGATGCCTTTATATTGCCATCAACCATTTTTCTGTCAATTTCTTGTCCTGTAAGCTTACTTTTTACATAAAAACCATTTAGTGTACAGGGCATACCATTTATATCTGCTGTAGGTTTTACTCTTTTGTCCCAATAAAGGTTTTCACCAATTTTCAAGCTGTCTAATGTATAACTATTAGTAATCTTACCATCAACTTCATAATAAAGTTTATTAGGCTGCAGACCGGCTTTAAATGGAACTTCAATATTAAAATATTCCTTAAATACATCTATATTTGCCCAAGCCTGATCATTTACGATTCCTTCCCATGTTGTTATCTCCGGAGTTAATATTACTTCTTTATCATTTACAATCTTATATGTTTGAAAAATTACATTGAAATAAAGTATTGTATCTTCCGATATTCTGTCCAATTCTATTATGCTTTTCATAGTATCCTTTACTCTATCTTCTGATAAAGTATATTGTGTTATTACCTTTTCTTCATCCCGATGCAATTCTTCTTTCTCAAATTCTAAAAAATATTTTTTTCTATTTGGGCTTGGTGGTGCAATTGGTCCTGTTCTTCCTTTCGCATATGCGGCTTCAGGTGCTTTCTCAGTTGATATTGTGTATCCTATGGTACGATACCTGATATTGCTTGAAGCAGCCTTGCTTTCTATTGTAATTATTATTTTTTCATCTTCCATAAAAGGCTCGGGAGCTGCTTTAACTGTTTCAGTATTCTTATTTACAATAATAATTAGGAGCAATGATAACATCCCTAAAAATAACTTCAAATGCCTCTTTAATTTTCTGCGAAACCTCATATCAGTTCTCCTTTTTGAAGCTTTCGTTAAAGAAGTAGTCACTTATACCATAATGCATTGTTATACCCCATATATTATAACTTGAAGTTAAGATAATATCATAATATCCATATCTCCATTGGTCGTTTTTTATGTTTTTAATACTACTGGAAGCATTAAATATTAATTGATCGGGAGATACATTTATATTTTTTGCTGTTACTTTATATTTTACATATACTCTTACATATAGCCATCCCCTACTGTCATACATAGTACTTGGTTCCACAGCTATCATTTCACTTTCAACAACAACCTGGTTTTCCTTAATAGTTTTTATATAATTGTCAATCCTATTATATATTCGCTTGTCTATTTGATAATTAGTAAATGTAGAAGCTAGACCGTCCTTCCATTTTTCATCTACTTTTCTATAATCAACATTAAATATATGTTGCATATATTTTTCAGCTTTCAACAAAGAATCATCATATTTCCCGTATTTATCTGTTTCAAGATCAAGCTGATAATGATAAAATTTATTATATAAATAATC